>JBDTIR010000114.1:0-9116 GCA_039936275.1 Isosphaeraceae bacterium
CGTTCGACTTCTCGGGTAGCAGCTCCACCTCCGGCCCAGCCGGCAACATCCGGACCTTCAACGCCGGTTCCGTGTCGGTCAACACGAGCGCCTTCAGCCGAGACAAGTCGAGCGGGGCCTGGTCCACAGCCTACCTCGGCAGCTACGGCGGCGGCCTGGGCGTCACCGACGGCAGCGAGGGCAACGGCTCGAACAACATGCACACGGTCGATAACATCGGCCAAGACAACTACGTGCTCTTCGAGTTCTCCCAGAACGTAGTCGTTGATTCTGCCTTCCTCGGCTACGTGGTCGGCGACAGCGACATGCAGGTCTGGATCGGCACAAAGACCGACGCCTTCAACAGCCACATGACGCTCAGCGACTCGGCGCTCGCCAGTCTCGGGTTCACCGAAGTGAACATGACGAACTCGCCCAGTCCAAGACTGGCCGACTTCAACGCGGGGAACCTGTCCGGCAACGTCCTGGTCATCGCGGCCGATCCCGGAGACAAAACGCCAGACGACCGGTTCAAGATCCAGAACGTGACGGTCGCAACGTCCCAGACCGGCACCTACGAGAACTCCGCCACCGTTTCCGTCCCCGGCACTCCCTCAGACTCCGACCTCAGCCATTACACGAACCCCACCTCGACCACCCCACCCACCCCGACGACGGGCACCATCAGCGGCACCAAGTTCCTCGACGTGACCGGCAACGGCGTCAGCGACGACGACACCCCGCTGGCCGGTACAAGGATCTATCTGGATCTCAACAACGACGGCACGCTTAATAACAACGAGCCCTCGATGACGACCGGCCTTGACGGCTCTTACAGCTTCACCGGCCTGACGCCAGGGACCTACATCGTACGCGAGGTGGTGACGACGGATTACGTCCGCACCGGGCCCGCCCTCTCGGACAATTACACCGTGACCCTGGGGGCCGGCAACGAATCGACCGACAATGACTTCACCAACGCCGAGACCTGCGACGAGGTCTTGCAGAGCTACAGCTTCAAGGTCATCCGACCTGACGGCTCCAGCTTCACCACCAGCAACCTCCGGGGCAAGGTTCCGCAGGGCTCCACGGTCCAGGTGACGTTCACCATCCCGAGCAACGCCCAGGCACACCCATACACCCTGGTCAGCTACACAGCGCCCGAAGGAACTTTCGTCGCCGGTCACGCCTCTCAGCAGGTGATCTTCGATCAGGCCACTGGCACCTTCCAGCCAGGCCAGACCTACACCCTCACCGTCCAGGTGCCGAACAGCTACTTCCAGGTGGACTTCGTGTGCGGCCAGGCGATCGACCAGCTTGGCCCCGCCGGTAGCAACATCTTCTACACCCCCCAGAACCGCTTGATCAGCGCCGACAACGGCGGCACCCGGGCGAGCGGGACCGGCTCCCTCTCGGGGTTCGTCTACGTCGATATCAACAACAACGGCCAGGTGGACTACGGCGAGGGCGGCATCAAGAACGTGCCCTTGACTCTGACGGGCACCGATTACCTCGGCAACTCGGTCATCATGACGACCACGACCGACGGCGACGGTTTCTACAAGTTCAGCGGGCTGCAACCTGGCAAGTACGCGATCGCCGAGACTCAACCGGCCAGCTACCTCGACGGCATGGACACGCTCGGCACGCTCGGCGGGAAGAACCTCAGCAATGACGTGCTCTCCGAGATCGCCTTGAACTTCGCCCAGAATGGCGAGAATTACAACTTTGGCGAACGACTCACGACGGGCTCGCCCTTGACCTCCGGCCGAACCGCGACGATCGGGTTCTGGCACAACAAAAACGGTCAGAGCCTGATCAAGAGCCTCAACGGTGGGTCTAAATCAACGACCCTGGGCAACTGGCTGGGCACGACCTTCCCGAACCTCTACGGCAACCTGAATGGGAAGTCGAACGCCGACATCGCCAAATACTTCCTGGACCTGTTCAGCGTCAAAGGCCAGAAGACGGAGGCCCAGGTCCTGGCGACAGCCCTGGCCGTCTACGTGACCGACTCTGGCAAGGCCGGCACCGTCGCGAGGTCCTACGGGTTCACGGTCACGAACCCCGGCGCGGGGAATGACACCATCAACATCGGCTCCGCCGGCGGCACCCTGGGCGTGAGCAACAACTCCACCCAGACCTTGTCTCAAATCCTGGCCCTGACCGACTCCCTGGTCGGCAAAGGCGGGAAACTGACCTGGCTCAGCTCAAGCAAGCAAAACGTCCTGAACAGCCTCTTCGACGCCATCAACACCAAGGGTGACATCTAGGTCTCGCCCACAACCGGCTTCCGCTTTTGACCTTCAGAGACCCCTTTGGAGGAGTGGGGACGCCGGTTCAAGAGGCCGTTTGGAACGAATCGTGCTGGTCCGTAAGACGCGCGTCTTCAACGCCTTCTACATCAATCTGAAAGTCGCCCGGGGGAGAGCGATCTCCCCTGGACGACTCTGCAATGATTCACCTTCGATCCGCAGCGCCGCGTCCGAGGACGATTCAGGGGTTCGACCCGGATTTGGCCGCCTTGGCCTTGGCCTCTGAGAGCTTTTGGCGAATGTCGGACAGGTAGCCGGGGATGGTGGTCTTGGTCAACGCGGCCTCGTATTGGGGGACGGCCAGGTCGGGGCGGCCGGCGTCGAGGAACACGTCGCCGAGCGATCGTCTCCAGAAATGTTCGAGCTGCGCGCCTCGGTCTTCCGGCGTGCTGGCCAGCGAGGCCATGGCGGCCTTGAGCGCGCGGTCCTGGTTCTTCGCCTTCCGCCAGGCCAGGGCGGCTTCTTTGTAGTGCCAGGCGCTGAGCTTCGGGTCGGCCTTGGCGACCACCTCGAACAACTCCGCTCCTTCCTTGGCGTTTCCGGCCCTTACAAGCTGGCTGGCGCGTCGGGCTTCCTCCCGGAGATCAACGGTTTGGTTGGTCTTCTTGTCGAGGTCTCCCAGCCGTTTCGCCAGTTCGGCACCCCTCTTGGGGTTCGGGCTCAGGCGGTCGTAAACCTCGCTCAAGATATAGAGCGAGGCGCGGTCGTCGGGGTTCTTCTTGATGTTCGCCTCATAGCGCTTGATCAGCTCGGCGGTCTTTCCCCGCTCGTGGGCCGCCGAAAGCATGGACGACCGTGCGAGTGAACGCTCAGGCGCCGATGTGCTGTGCTTGATCATGAACTCCAGCGCGTCGAAGGTCTTCGTCACATCAGGCAAGGCCCGGTAAGCCGGAAGCAAGGTACGGTAGATCTTCACGCGATCGTCGTCTCCAGGCGCGAGCGTGATCGCCTGTTCGAACGCTTTCCGGCTCTGATCGACCTGCTTGAGTTGCAGATAAGCAAACCCCGCGCGGCGAGCCTCGTCGAACGTCTCATAAGTCGCCTCCTTGGGATCCAGCATGGCCAACGCCAGGGCCTCCGGTTCGACTTCGGGCGGCGGGGTCGTCCAGCGCGCCGGCATGGTCCGCCGCGTCGGCATTGTCCGCCTCGTCAACAGTGGCAGGACCTCCGGCTCGATCTCCGGCGACGGGGCCAGAGATTCCGCCTCGATCGTCGTCGGCTCCTCGGGGGCCTGGGGCGTGAACGTCGACGCGGGCGTGGTCGGCGCGGCGTCTGTTGCCGACGTGACGACGCTTCGCCAAGGCGCGACCACGCCCGGCACTTCGGCCATCCCGAGGGCCAGGGCGACGCCCATACCGACGATCGAGGCGAGCAAGACCCCGAGGGCGATTCGGCCCAGCCGTCGAGTCGCCGAGGAGGTCGGCGGCTGCTGAAGCCTCGCGAGCCGATGACCGAGCAACTCAGACACCTCAACGGCCGACGCGGGGCGATCAGAGGGATTCTTGGCCTGGAGCCGATCCACGATCGCGACCAGCCAGTCAGGGATCTCAGGGTTGACCTCACGGATCGGCCGAGGCGCATCGTCGATGACCCGACGGAGCACCGCCAAGGGGGTCTCGGCGCGGAAGGGGGCAAGCCCGGTACACATGGCGTACAGCAAGCTGCCCAGGCTGAACAGGTCGGCGCGATGGTCGACCGGGTCCCCTTTGGCCTGCTCGGGGGCCATGTACTGCGGAGTGCCGACGACCACGCCGCTCTGGGTCAAGTCTCCATCGAAGGCGCGGGCCAGCCCGAAGTCGGTGATCTTGACCCGCTCGATCCCGTTTTCCATGAGGATGTTTGCGGGTTTGATATCACGATGCACCAACCCTTGCGCATGGGCGGCGGCCAGGCCGCTGGCGACCTGCATGCCGATCCGGAGGATCTCCTTCGGCTCCAGCGGCCCGATCCGGTCGATCCGCTCTTGAAGCGACTCGCCGGCAATGTACGGCATCACCAGATAGGGGAGCTTGCCGGACGCATCAACAGCGTGGATCGCGATGACGTGCTCATGCGCGACGGCCGCCGCGGCTTTCGCCTCGCGAGCAAACCGACGACGAGCCGCGCCGCTGGTCGAAAGTTCGGGGGCAAGCACCTTGATCGCCACGAACCGGTTGAGCGCGGGGTCGAACCCTTTGAGCACAACCCCCATCCCGCCGCGCCCGATCACGCCTCGAACCTCATAAGGCCCGATGGTCCGGAAGGCCGCCGGGTCATCGGGATCAACCGCGACGACGTCATCCAGGTCGCCCCGAGCCGAACCTGTCCCCGGGTTGGGACCGAGGAATTCGCGGACCCCTTCCCACCATGTTTCTCCGCCAGCGAGCGCGTCGAGCCCTCGCCGGCATGAGTCGCACGATTCGAGATGGTTCGCCAACTCGTCTTGATCGCGCGAATCGAGTCCGTCTTCCAGGAACCGGCGCAGCCGGTTCGGATCGCAGTCATGAAGCCGAGTGACCATCACGTTGGTCCTTTCCTAAAGAGTTGAAGGCCGGGTCGTTCCATTCAATCGTCCTCGACCTGTTCGATCGTGCGCCGGACTCGCGCGAGCACGCGGCTCCTGGCCATGAAGACCGCCCCTTCGGAGAGTCCGAGGGCGTTGGCGGCCTCCTTCGCCTTTTTTCCATCGACGGCGGTCATCCAGAAGGCTTGCCAGGTCGGTTCGCGGAATTCCCCGCGCACCTTCTCGGCGGCCCACTGGAAGAGTCGGCGGCGATACTCCAGACCAAACTGCGAGGAGTCGTCGGGCGTTGGTTTCACCCTCGCGTCGAGCAGGTCCTTGACTCCGGAATCGCCCAAGGTCTGAGGGCGTCGGCGGGCGCTGGCCAGGAAGTTGATCATGAGGTTCTGAGCGATCCGGAACAGCCAGGCACGGAACGACCCCCGCGCCGGATCGGGGTCCCAGCGGTCGATCGCCCCGGCAACGGCCCGGAAGACCTCCTGCGTCAGGTCGTCGGCGTCGGCGTCTTGAAACCCCCGCTGCCTTGCCAGGCGATGGATCAAGGGCGTGTAGATTTCAATGAACTCCTCCCAGGCCCGCTCGTCCCCGGGATCGCGGAGCCTGATCAAGAGGCTCGGTCGCGTGATCGGCCGATCGTCCATGAACTCTGGTCTCCCCCGCGCCGACCCCCTCAAGCACCAGACCGCACACTCTATTACACACTCCCCGCTCGAAATCCTCACACAACGGCCGAAAAATTCTCCCTTTGTGGGTAGTTTTCCTCAACGCCCCTCGTGAAATAAACAGAAAGGGAAATCGTCGCGTTTTCGGTCCCAAGGTTGCCGACGGGTGGCCGGATGGCAGGCGATCATCCACGTTCTCGACGGTCAGAAAGAGTCCGGCCCGAAATAGAGACGCCTGCCATCGAATCCGATACACTCGTGGCTTACCGGTCAGGGGGCGGAACTCCGGAGGATGATGATGAAGTACGGCGTGTGCCTGGCTCTGATTTTGGGCGCGGCTTCGGTTGCCCATGCGCAAAGGCCCGAGTCGAGTCTGCCCGAGGGGATCAAAGCCCAACGCGATCTGGAATACGTCAAGGGCGGCCACGAGCGGCAGCACCTCGACCTCTTTACTCCCGAAAGGGCGGACGGCCCGCGGCCCGTGATTGTCTGGGTCCACGGCGGCGGCTGGACGGGCGGGAGCAAAGACTCAGGCGCCCCGCTTCTCTATGTCAAAAATGGCTACGCCGTGGCCTCGATCAATTACCGCCTCAGCCAGCACGCCGTGTTCCCGGCCCAGATCGAGGACTGCAAGGCGGCCATCCGCTGGTTGAGGGCGAACGCCAAAACCTACAACCTGGACCCGGAACGGATCGGCGTCTGGGGTGCATCGGCGGGCGGGCATCTGGTCGCGCTGCTGGGCACCTCCGGAGGCGTCAGGGACCTTGAGGGCGGGGGCGAAAATGTGGATCAATCGAGTCGGGTACAGGCCGTCGTGGACTTTTTCGGCCCGACCGACTTCCTGCAGATGGATGCCCACGCCGCGCCTGGGGCACGTATCAAACATGATTCACCCGACTCGCCCCCTTCAAAATTGATCGGCGGCGCGATCCAGGAAAACGCCGAGAAGACGGAACGCGCCAATCCCATCAAATACGTGACCAAGGACGCGCCTCCGTTCCTCATCGTCCATGGAGAGCAGGATCTCCTCGTGCCCGTCCATCAGAGCGAGCTGCTCTTCGAAGCGCTGAAGAAGGCGGAAGGCGACGTCACTTTCTACAAGATCGCGGGTGCGGGCCACGGGAGTCCCGAGTTCCGCACGGACATGATGCAGGCCGCAGTCCGGGCGTTTTTCGACAAGCACCTGAAACCTCGCGCGGGCAATCGTGCCAGGGCGGCCGCGCCTCCGGCATCGAACGGTCCGCGCCGTGGCGGTTTCGGCGGCCCCATCGTGCTCGGCCCCGACGACAAGCCCGCCTTCGACGACCCGCCCGCAGACTTCAAGAAGGTCCGCGAGGGTATTCCACACGGCAAGCTGGAGATGATCACGTACGACTCAAAGTCAGTGGGCACACAGCGAAAGATGAACGTCTATACGCCGCCTGGCTACTCGACCGACCGGAAGTACCCGGTGCTCTACCTGCTTCATGGCATCGGCGGCGACGAGACGGAATGGCAGCGGTTCGGCACGCCCGGAGTCATCCTTGACAACCTGATCGCCGACGGCAAGGCAGAGCCGATGATCATCGTGATGCCGAACGGCCGGGCCCAGAAGAACGACCGCGCGCAGGGGAACACGTATGCCTCGGCGCCGGCCTTCGCGGCGTTTGAGCAGGATCTGCTCCAGGACGTCATCCCCACGATCGAGTCTCGCTATTCGGTTGCCGCCGACCGCGAGCACCGCGCCCTCGCGGGCCTCTCCATGGGAGGCGGTCAGAGCCTCAATTTCGGCCTCGGCCACCTTGATACCTTCGCGTGGGTCGGCGGCTTCTCGTCGGCTCCCAACACGCGTCCGCCCACCGAGCTTGTCCCCGATCCTGCGGTGGCTCGAGGCAAGCTGAAGCTGCTCTGGCTTGGCTGCGGGAACAAGGATGGCTTGATCCGAATCAGCCAAGGGGTCCACGCCTACCTGAAGGAGCACGACGTTCCGCACATCTGGCACGTCGACTCCCACGGTCACGATCCTACGGAATGGAGTAAGAACCTTTACCTGTTCACACAACGGCTCTTCAAATAGGTGATGGCTCTAGGTTTAACGGCGACCAGTGGAATGCGTCTTTGAGGCAAGCGACCTTTGGATCGCCAGTCGATGAGGGACGGGGCCGCGATCAATCGACGCGAAGGCGGACGGGTGACCGGAGCAACCCAAGCCTTCGAGCGTACCCGGTGATTGGCGTGGTCCCGGGGCACGCTCGAAGCCTTGCTTTGTCTCGGCCGCCCGTCCGTCCTCATCGTGCGCCACAATCAGGATCGGCGACGAAGGAGCAGCCCTACGCCTGGTAGGCCGATCGCCAGCAAGAGGAGGGCCGCGGGTTCGGGAACGACGGTGATTTGCTCGCCGCTTGAGGCCATCAGGGCGTCCATCTGGGGGATGTAGCGGGAGACGTAGGTGTCGCCCGACCCGGCCGGGGCGAGACCGGAACTATCATAATTGAACCAGTGGACGCCGACGAGGGCCAGTTGTCCGCCTATGGTCACGAAGCTTGGCGCCCCGGAGTCGCCAACTTGAACCATTGCCTCGCCGGGACCGAAGCCGTTCGTCGTGTCGTAATCGTAAGTGTAGGCCCGGCCCACAGCGCTTGAGCCGGTGACGTTGGACACCGTGTCAAAGCCGTTGATCGTGTTGAGGCCGACCCGATTCGGAACGCCGTAGACGTTGATCGTCGCCCCGGTGAGGGCCGACTCGTTGTCCGCGACGATCGCCAATGGATGGATGTTGTCCAGGGCCGAGATTGGCGTGGACAGCTTGCCCAGGAAGAGGTCGCTGGTGCCGACCTGCTGGCCAGACGCCACGGTGTAGGTGTGAGACGGACCGTTGGGATTGTTGTTTTCAAAGAAGGTCACGGTCGAGCCCACGGCAGGATGGAGGTGGTCGGCGCTGACGAAATAGCTGGAGGAGACGAGCGTCGCCCATTGGCCCGCGCCGGACGTGTTCGTGTTGCCGACCCCCGAGAAATTGTACGACTCGCCGATGAACGCCTTGTCGGACCCCACGTAGAACCGATCGTTCACTGCCGGTTCATATTGATAGACGAGTAAATCGGCTCGACTGACGCCCGTCAAAGCGAAGGCCAGGAAGATTCCGGCTGCGAATCGCGTCCAACTCATTGGGATGAATCCTGAATCGAGGTTGGTTCTGGACACCACGGATTCCCGCCTTTGGCAGCCCGAGGTTCTCCTCTCCCTTGGCTTCCCTCGGGGACGCATGTAAGGCCATTCTTCGGAATCAACGCCATGCCGCGCTCGACAAGTCCATTCATCTTGACAGGGCAGGATTCAATCGACCACCAATCGACGACCCACGATCTTATCCAGCGCCACAACCCTTGGCAATGAATCCGCGTCCGCATTTCCGTTGTGTGTCGGCAACATGGATGGATGTTCAGACAGCATTCAGCGGGCCCGGAGGCGCGACGAGGCGAGGTGGCGGAAGAAATCGTGGCGTCCTCACGGTGACGCCGGTCGAGAATTGAATTCGCCAGACCTTGGGTGAACTCTCGGTGATCGGAAATCGATGATTCCTCAAGGCGTCTTCCGCGCCGTCGCTCATTGATAATTTGGAAGGATCAGCAAGTAGTGGGCAAATGAGCAGAACGAGAGTGGGCAGTGGGCAGTGGGCAG
>JBDTIR010000115.1:0-2606 GCA_039936275.1 Isosphaeraceae bacterium
GAGCGGAACTCGGTGACTTCGTCACGGCCGATCTGAGATTCCATAAAGACGACCAGATCCTTAACGAAGCCAAGGAACTCCAGTTCCGGCTTCACCCCGAACTTCAATTCCAGGACGGCCGGGTGCCTGACCTGGACAAGGCCCTGGTTGGCGTCACCCCTGGCCAGACCCGCGAGGCTCAGGCCCAGATCGGTAGCGCATCCTCCGACGCGAACCTGCGCGGGCAGACCATCGGCGTGACTTTCCTGGTCCACGACCTGAAGCGACTCCGCCTGCCTGAGGTCAACACGGCGTTCCTGGAATCGGTCGGCTTCGAGAGCCTCGACGAACTGAAAGAGGCCCTGCGAGGGGTTCTTGAGCGGCGGCTTCAGTTCCAGCAGCGCCAGGCGATCCGGCGAGCGATGCTCGACCAGTTAATCGCGGCGACCCCGTTCGATCTGCCAGCCGATCTCGTCGCTCGCCAGGAGCGAGGGACCTTGATCCGCCAGGTCAACGAGATGCGCCAGGCCGGCATGTCCGACGCCGAGATCCGCGCTCGGGAGGCCGAAGTCCGGGCCAACGCCCACGAATCCACCTTACGCAGTCTCAAGGAGTTCTTTATCCTCTCTCAGATCGCCGAGGCCGAGGGCCTCAAGGTCGAGGAAGAGGACTTTGAGCAGGAGGTCGAGGCCATTGCCTCTCGCTCCGACGAAACCCCGCGCCGGGTTCGCGCTCGGATCGAAAAGGAAGGCTTGGCCGAAGGGCTCGCCTCACAGATCCTCGAACGCAAGACGATCGACCGCGTCCTCGAATTTGTGAAATTCGAGGAGGTGCCCATGGTCGCCGAACGCGCCGTGGAAACCCTCGACCAGGCCGCCTCCCTGGCCTCGGACGAGACCGTTGCCGACGCGGAGACCGCAACCGCAACCGAATCCAAGAGTGACGAGGACCAGGGCTAACCCGCCCTCCTTTTTTCTTTTTTTTTGACCAAACGCGGGAATGCCGAGGACGCACTCAAGCGATCGGGAATGCCCGGACTTCGCCCAAAGACTCCTCGGCCTCCGTCCACCAAAGACGACCCGATCCATTCCGGCTCCGCCGCAATTGCCAAAGGCCGAAGGGACGAACGACCATGCCGCACTTCGAATTGCCGCTCGATCCGCCGACCCTCCAGCGTCATCGTGACTATGCCCGACAGCGGCAGATGACGCTCAGTGACCTGCTTTTGGAGAACCGGATTGTCTTCCTCGAAGGCGTCATCAATGACGCCGCCGCCAACATGACGGTCATGAAGCTCCTGTTCCTCCAGTTCGAGAACCGAACCCAAGCGATCAGCTTCTACATCAACAGCCCGGGCGGCAGCGTCTATAGTACGCTGGCCATCTATGACACCATGCAGTTCATTGACTGCCCGGTGGCAACCTACTGCATCGGCATGGCTGCTTCAGGCGCGGCGGTGTTGCTAGCAGGCGGTACCAAAGGGAAACGCTACGCCTTGCCGCACTCGAAGATCATGATCCACCAGCCCTACGGTCAGGTCTCAGGCCAGGTCTCTGATATCGAGATCCAGGCGCAAGAGATCCAGGCCAACAAAGCGGACATCAATGATATCCTGGCCAGACACACCGGGCAGCCAATCGAGCAGGTCGCCCGCGACACCGAGCGCGACCGCTACCTGACCGCGATCCAGGCCAAGGAATACGGCCTGGTTGACGAAGTCGTCGGCCACATCCCCTCGGTCGAAGCCGCCAAAGGCAACCCCGCGTAAGGTCAATGGGACCAATATGAAACGGGCCAATGACCGATGAACATTGACAAGGGACCGTTGAGATGCCACTGATCCCGATCGTAATCGAGCGAAGCGGTCGTGAAGAACGGGCGATGGATATCTATTCCCGCCTACTTCAGGACCGCATCATCATCCTGGGCTCGGCCATTGACGACTCGGTGGCCAACGTCATCGTGGCGCAGTTGCTCGTGCTGGCCCACCAGGACGACAAGGCCGACATCCACCTCTATATCAATAGTCCGGGGGGCAGCGTCACGGCCGGCATGGCCATCTACGACACCATGCAGTACGTCCCCTGCGACGTGGCGACTTACTGCATCGGCCAGTGCGCCAGCATGGGCTCACTGTTGCTCTCCGCCGGCGCCAAAAACAAGCGCAACGCCTTGCCGCACGGCCGGATCATGATCCATCAACCCCTGGCAGGCATGGAGGGGACGGCGACAGACATCATGATCCACGCCGAAGAATTCATCAGAATGAAAAAACAGCTCAACGAGATCTATCGCAAGCACACCGGCCAGACCCTGGAAAAACTCCAGGAAGACACCGACCGCGACCGCTTCATGTCTCCCGAGGAAGCCCGCGACTACGGCCTGATTGACAACGTCCTCGACCGTGAGTTGACGCTTCCGATTAGCAAGACCTCCTGATCAGACGTTCCAGGTCCCCAAGCCCGGAACATCGATCTGAGTCAATCCAAACGTGTCCCGGATGGCGTCAAAAACCTGTCCGGGGCACGTTTGCGCCTGGAACTGATCGCCTCTCGCCTCGCTCGTAGTCGTAGACTGACAATCCTAAAATGGTGGGCCGTCGGGTGCCACGGGTTGTATCCAACCCG
>JBDTIR010000116.1:0-3077 GCA_039936275.1 Isosphaeraceae bacterium
GAAATGCCTGAACAGTCCGTACCTCTTCGAGGACAAGGACGCCCCCGACCGCGTCGGCGGTCTCCTGGCCTTGGCCGGCGACCGGCTCGAAGCCGCTTCGAACATCCTCACGTCCGGCCAAGGAGACAAAGCTGACGTCACCTTGCTAAGCTATGAGGCGATGTTCGCGTGTCTGCGCGCCTTGGTCTATACCAAAGGATACCGCGAAGCAGGCCTGCGCTGCCTACTTCTGGCCTGCGAGACGCTTTACGTCCGTCCAGGCGTGCTTGAGGTGGAGCATATCCACGCTTTTGAGCGTGCCCAGGGGATGAAGACCTTGCCCGAGGAGAACCTGCGGGTCGCCTCGTTGTTCGTGAAACGAACCCTGGAAATTCTCGGCCAATCGTGAACCGTCGCCGTTCGATCATTAACAGCAAACGACGACGTCGGCGGACTCTCTGGAAGAAGGTCGCCATGAGAACGCGGACGACCTGGATTGTCGTGCTTTCGGGGCTCCTGCTGGCCTTTGGATCAAGCGGTCGAGGAGCCGAGGGCGCGGACCTTGATGCCCCCGTTCCACCGCGCGAGTTCCGGGCGGCCTGGGTCGCGACGGTCGGCAATATTGACTGGCCGTCTAAGCCGGGGTTGCCCAGCACCGCTCAACAAGCCGAGGCGCGGGCGATCCTCGACCGGGCTTCGACCTTGAACCTGAACGCGATCGTGCTCCAGGTCCGCCCCGCGGCCGACGCCCTGTACGACTCGCCGCTCGAACCCTGGTCGGCCTACCTCACCGGCACCCAAGGGAAACCCCCCGAGCCGAACTACGACCCCCTGGAGTTCTGGATCAACGAGGCCCACGCCCGAGGACTCCAGCTTCACGCCTGGTTCAACCCCTACCGCGCCGGTCTTCCAGGCGCGAAGCATGAACCAGCCGATACACATATCAGCAAAACCAATCCGGACATCGTGAAATCGTACGGTGGATACCTCTGGATGGATCCCGGCGAGCCTGCCGCACAGGAACAAACCCTCAAGGTCTTCCTCGACGTCGCCCACCGCTACGACGTGGACGGAATCCACATTGACGACTACTTTTATCCCTATCCCGTTCTTGATCCCGCCGATCCGGCGAAGAAACGCGAACTCGACTTCCCCGATGATCCAAGCTGGAACCGCTATCGCGCCCAAGGGGGGAAACTCGGCCGGGCGGACTGGCGGCGGTCGAATATTGATTATCTGATCGAGCGGACGTATCGAAGTTTGAAGGCGGAGCGGAAATCGGTCCAGTTCGGGATCAGCCCGTTTGGCATCCCCAGACCAGGGCATCCGCCGCAAGTCAAGGGGTTCGACCAGTACGCCAAGCTCTATGCCGATGCGGAGCGCTGGCTGCATGAAGGCTGGTGCGATTACTACGCGCCGCAGCTTTACTGGAAGGTAGACGCCCCTGGTCAGCCGTTCGTGCCGCTGCTGGACTACTGGGTGCGGCTAAACGCCAAAGGACGCCACGTCTGGCCAGGTTTGTCGGTCAGTCGGGTGAGCGACGGGCCGAAGGGGTATGATCCTGGCGAGATCATCCGCCAGATTGAATTGACCCGCAACAAAGAGCACGGCGCAGCGGGCAACATCCTCTTCAGTATGAAGCCCCTCTTGACCAATCCGCGCGGCCTGGTCGATCGGCTCCAAAGCGGGCCGTATCGTTCCCCGACCCTGGTGCCGCGTTCCACTTGGTTAGATAATACACCGCCGAAACCGCCGCTCCTTCACGCCCGAGCCGAGAGAACGGCGGTGGCCCTGTCCTTGAAAGCCGGGTCGGGCGAGCCCACGTTCCTCTGGGCCGTCCAGGCGCGTCGAGGTCCCACCTGGTCGTTCACGGTGTACCCGGCCACGACCGAGACGCTTCGGCTCAAGCCTGAAGGCTCGGTCCCGGTCTCGGCGGTGTCCGTCCGCGCGGTCGATCGACTCGGCGAGGCAAGCAAGCCTGTAACCTGGGAGGCCGGTAGGCCGTAGACCCACCGGAGCCCACTGACCGATTTAACCCGCGTCGAGAATCTCGTGGATCGTCTGCTCCAGTAACGCCTGGCCGCCGAACCGCATCCCCAGGGCCTCGATCTTGGTCGTGACGATCTGGTTCTTGGGCGCTTTCGGCGCACCTTCGATCCGGGAACCGCTGCCGGAGAGAGCCTTGGCGATCGAGGCCACTTCAAAGTCGGAAATGTATCGATCGCAACAATTGTACGCCTGGCCGGCGACGGTCTCGGCCTCGGCCGTCAAGAGTAAGGCCGCCGCCCGGGCGACGTCGGCCGCGTGGACCTCCTTGCCGCCCTTCTGGCAGTTCACGTTCTCGCCACGGGCCACGGCCTGGATCAGGTCATACCACTTGCTCCGTGATGGTGGGTGGGCCAGGCCGTAGATCCCCGTCGGGCGCAAGGCGCAAATGGGGTAGTTCCGGCCAAAACCATAGCTATGCACAAAGGCTTCGATGGCCGCTTTGTACGCCCCGTAGTGGCTCGCTGGCCAGGTGGGATGGGTCTCGTCAAGCGGCCGATCGCTGAGAATCACATCGTGAACTGCACATGTTGATATAAAAACAAAACGAGAAATGCCCGCTGTCCGGGCCGCTTCGATGAGTCTGATCGTGCCCAGGACGTTCTGTTCCACATACGGAACCAGGTCTCCTTCGGCCCCCATGAACCCGTGACCAGGCCGGTCGAAGCGGTTCGCTCTGCGGAGGGCCAGCGTGGCCTCGGTCTCGGTCCCCAACGACCCGGGACCGGGCCGGTTGAGGGCCGCGTGAATGACGGCGTCGCAGCCTTCGACCAGGCGGCTGGCCGCGTCGACGTCGCCCAGGTCGCCAAGGACCCAGGAGATCGCGTCATTGGGGGCCGGCATCGCGCCTCGGTCGCTGGTCGGCCGATGCCAGCAGCGGCAGTGATGCCCCTCGCCGGCCAGTTGAGCGACAAGGTAACGGCCCAGAAACCCGGTAGCACCGGTGATGCCAATTCGCATGATGATATGTCTCCTAATTGTTGACGATCACCTTGGGGACGGCGGCCGACGCCCAGGAGCGTCGGCCTTTGGTTCGTCCAAGGAAGGGATCA
>JBDTIR010000117.1:0-3339 GCA_039936275.1 Isosphaeraceae bacterium
AAGTGGCCGTAGACGCACGCAGTTACACCCGCCGCCTCGAACCGCTCGACACAAGGGCCTGGCCGTCGATAGCAGTCGAACGGAGGATAATGCCAGAGAACGTACAGGGCATCGGTCTCGGTTCGGAGCCGTTTCGCGTGTTCCAACGCCTTGTCCAAAGCGGCCAGTTCCGCCGCTTCGGCCCGGGTTTGTGGGGCGTTGTCGTCAACCGAAACGGCGGCCCCCCGGGTTCCGCACACAATCACTCCGTGCGTGGCGACCGCGTCGCCGCCCACGGCGAGCAACGACCGTCGGAGCATCGGCCTGATCTTGTTCACCCCGTTCCACCACCGATCATGATTCCCGGGGGCAAGCACCTTCGTCCCCGGCAAGCGGTCGATCCAGGCCAGATCGGGTTGAAGCTCGCGATGATTCCTGGCCATGGACAGGTCGCCCGGCAAGAGCACGAGGTCGTCTCGCCCAACCGCGTCGCGCCAGTTCCTCTCGATCTGAGCCGCGTGGTCGCGCCAGCGCGCCGCGTAACGCTCACGAGGTTCGGGCCTGGCGAACGAGAGGTGCAGGTCGGCAATCCCCCAGACGCGCATGCGCTTTTGGTTCCTGTTTTCAGTCGCATCCAGGGACTTAATTGGCCCGGGACCTCACAGTCAAAGGATGCTTATTAAATCTCGACGCTTTCGCGTTCAGTCATCGGCCACGCTCAGGAGTCTGGCCAGGGGCAATTCAAAGCCTGGCAAGAGGTGGCTGGTAGACGCCGGAGGCGTGAGCGCCTAACTATCGAGCTGGCACGCTCGTGCAGGGGATCTTACGATTGATCCGCTTCAAGAGGCCGGTCAGGACGCGACCGGGTCCGACTTCATAGAACGTATCGTAGCCGTCGTCGATCATCTGTCGGATCGACTCGTCCCAGCGCACGCCGCCGATGACCTGAGCGATCAAGGTCTGGCGCAAGTCGTCGGGGTCGGTGTGGACCTTGGCGTCCACGTTCGAGTAGACCGGCAAGCGGGGTGTTTGAAACGTGGTGTCGGCCAGAACCTTGGCCAGTTCCCGGGCGGCCGGGTCCATCAAGGGGGTATGAAACGCACCGGCGACGACCAGGCGAACCACCTTCATCGCGCCCAGTTCCTCAGCGATCGGAGCGACCTGATCCAGGGCCTCGGCCTCGCCGGAGACGACGATGTTGCCGGTCCCGAGCATGTTCGCCTTCCAGAGCCTGCCGTGCGGGGCGACACGAGCACAGAGCTCGTCAACCTTCGCCTCGTCCAGACCCAGGACGCTAATCATTCCGCTGGGCGTGGCCAGGGCGGCGGCCTGCATCGCCTGCCCGCGACGCTGGACCAGTCGCAACCCCGCCTCGAAGTCGAGCGCCCCGGCGAAGACCAGGGCCGTGTACTCGCCCAGGCTCAACCCGGCGGCCCCGGCGACACCGGCCACCAGGTCAGGCTGTTCAACCTTCAAGCCTTCCAGGGCCGCGAGGCTGGCCACGAAGATGGCCGGCTGGCTGACGTCGGTCGCCGACAACGCCTCGGCTGGGCCGTCGAAGCAAAGGGCGCGCAGGTCGAAGCCGAGTACCTCGTTGGCTCGGTCGAACAGGGCGCGGGCCGCCGGGACGTCCTGATCCAGAACGCGGCCCATGCCCACGGTCTGGGCCCCTTGGCCCGGGAAAAGCAAGGCGGTCTTCACCGACATGGTCCGACCCTTTGGGAACGATTCAAAAATGACGACCATCCAGAACACCAAAACGTCTGTGAATCAACCATCAAGGAAGGGGCACAATTTCGATTTAATCGTGCTCATCAATGGGAGATTCATCCTCTTTTGGCGCTCTGGCCAGTTGCTTGACAATCTCGGCGCCGACCCGGTCTTCCGCCATGATCGCAGCGACGCGCAAGGCATTCTTGATGGCTCTGGCGTCGCTCGAACCGTGACAGATGATGCAGGCCCCCCGGATTCCCAGCAGGGGCGCGCCGCCGAACTCGTGGTATTCGAACCGGGTCTGGAGTTTTTTCAAGCCGCCGCCGAGGGTCTGGCCCAGTTCGGCCGGATACTGGGAAAGGACTTTGCCAAACTCTTGCTTCAGTTCGTTGAACAAGAATTCCACGGCCCCCTCGCCCGCCTTGAGCAAGATGTTGCCGGTGAACCCCTCGCAGACGACGCCGCGGGCGCGCCCTTCATAGAGGTCGCGACCCTCAATGTAACCGACGAACCGCGAGGCGAGCGGGCTGGCCTGAAACAAGGCGCGCGCCCCGCGCACCAGATCGTTGCCCTTGTCTTCCTCGCTGCCGACATTAATCAGGCCGATCGTCGGTTCCGACACGCCGATGACGTGCTCAGCGTAGATCGCCCCCATGACGCCGTATTGATACAGGTCCGCAGCCTTGGCGGCCATGTTCGCGCCGACGTCGACCAGAACGATCGGCCCCAGGTGCGACGGAAAGATGGCGGCGATCCCTGGCCTGCGGACGCCTGGCAAGAACATCTTGGCGTTGAACAGGCCCGAAGCCACCATCGCGCCGGTGTTGCCGGCCGAGACGACCGCGCGGGCGTCGCCGCTGGCCATCAGGCCCCAGCATCTGGAAATCGAGTTGTCGCGCTTGCGGCGGAGGGCTTCAACCGGCTTCTCATCCATGCCGACGGCCTGGCTGGCGTGGATGATCGGCAATCGGTCGCGCGGGGCGTCGGGATCGCGGGCCAGCTCGGCCTCGATCCGCCCCTGGTCGCCGACGAGCACGACGGTTAATTCCGCCTGGTCGCGTACGGCCTGGACGGCGCCATCGACAATTGGGCCGGGGGCATGGTCGCCTCCCATGGCGTCCAGGGCGATCCGCATCAATGGGCCTCCGCCGGGGTGTACTAGACAAGATAAACCGATCGCCGGGATGTTCGAGCGGTCGGGGTTCGTCCCCGCGTGGCCCTCTACATCCGGTTTGATCCGGTTGAATCATACGAAATCGCAAACCGTGGACCAAGCGTCTCGCGCCGTCGGTCCCTTGCCGGCACCGAACGACCTCGTGCCGGCCCGGCCAAGGGGCATATCCTAGGGAATGGCTTGCCCCTCTGTCAAGTTCCCAACGAGAGGATTGCAAGTTCCCTACCCCATCGATTTCGAACGCCCGGGACTGAACGACGAGGCAGCTTCGAGAAGCTCGATCCGCCGACGTCAGGGAGTCGGTTTCGATCCTTCAAAACGGTCAAAGACCTCGGCCGTTGCCAACCAAAACCGGGAGCACCGCGCAGGCGCACGATTAAGAATCGTTCTGTGCGTTGCTTGTATAGAAGTCACGCGATTAATGGATTTTTGTTCGCGTTGCGCGAATTGGATTTGTTGGCGATGATGTCGTC
>JBDTIR010000118.1:0-6880 GCA_039936275.1 Isosphaeraceae bacterium
CGACTGCGTAACTCCGATGTTCTTTGGCTTTGGGTGGCAGGGGCAACGTCTTCGTGCCCTGGCCTCGATTGCCCATGAGGTCATGGCGGGCCGTCTGAGAGATCGATTTCCAAGGCCCAGGCGATGGCATTCTTGATCTCGGTTAGAGTTTCCGCGGTGAGTGCGCCGATTTTCCGGCCGAGTCGAACAGTCGGCAAGGATGCGATCCCCTGGACGTTGGCGACGGAGCCTTCCTGGAGAAACCGAGTTTTGGGGAGGACCACCTCGTAGGGACTTCCTCGGTCTTGGGTTGTGATCGGTACATAGATGATCAAGGCCCGGGGCGGGTTCGGGTCTTGACGCGAGACGATGACCACCGGTCGGAACTTGGCCGCGAAACCGAGGTCCGCCATCCAGACTTCACCGGGTTTTGGGTTCATCAAGGAGATCCAGGACCTCCTGCTCAACATGGCGAGACCGAACGATGTCAAGAAGACCTTGGTCGGCCAACTCGATCAATTCGACCACCTGGCTCCGGACCTGTTCCGAGGTTTCCGGGCTCCATTCCCGGAGCTTCTGGTCCAGCCGCTCCGCTAAGATGTCCATGAGTTGCTAGCCCTTGGTGTTGTTGCCGAAGCGTTGGGCAATGATCCATGATCCAAGGATACCAGAAGATTCCGGGCCTCTCAAGGAACCTTCCCAGAGGGTTGATAATTGACTGATTTGTTGATGAGTGTCGGCGGGTGGCCGGGGCAAGGCGAGCGTGCCACGGTGGTTGGAGTGAGCTTCGGGCATGCTCGAAACCTTGGCGGGGTGGCGGCATCCTACGAAGGAGTGGTCAACCGCCCAGTATTCCTGACGGTTTGGTCTTGCATGTCGTGGGGCGTTGCCGGAGAATAGGGTTGATCGGTCGGGCCGCCCGAGTGCGCGGGGGCCTGGGTGAGCCGGGGGGGACCCGGGCGATGGGGGTTTGCGAACCTGGTCAGGGCGGGAACGCAGCAGCCATAAGCATCGCCTTCATGCGCCCGGGAGCGCCTCCCCGGCTCACCCAAGCCCCTGCACCCTTTTTTCATTTGATTTTGAAAAAAAGGGACCAAAACGGGGCGGACAACGGGCCGACTTGAGGCCATCTCTAACCGTTCAACCACGAATCGACGGAGCGCGACGTGGCCCGAACCAAGGCGACCGACGAACACCCCGTCAACGGCGACGGCTCTCCCCGGGCCGATTCCGGTTCCTATACCGTTGTCGCCAGACGCTACCGGCCCCAGCGGTTTGAGGACGTCGTCGGTCAGGATCATGTGGTTCAGGCCCTCCGGAACGCGATCAATCTGAATCGGGTCACGCATGCGTACCTGTTCAGCGGAACGCGAGGGGTCGGCAAGACCTCCATGGCCAGGATCTTCGCCAAGGCGTTGAATTGCGTGAACGGGCCGACGGACGACCCTTGTCAGGTCTGCGACATCTGCCAGTCGATCGCCGTCGGGCAAGACGTGGACGTGATCGAGATCGACGGGGCCAGCAACAACGGCGTCGAGGCCGTGCGCGAACTCCGCCAGAACGCCGGCCTGCGACCGAGCCGGGCGCGGTTCAAGATCTACTATATTGATGAAGTGCATATGCTCTCGACCGGGGCGTTCAACGCCTTGCTCAAGACGCTCGAAGAGCCCCCGGAGCACGTCAAGTTCTTCTTCGCCACGACCGAACCGAACAAGATTCCGATCACGGTCCTGTCGCGCTGCCAGCGGTATGACTTCGCCGGGATCACCCCGGAAGCGATTGTCGAGACCCTGCGAGAGATCTGCGTCAAGGAGGCGATCGAGGCCGACGACGACGCTTTGCGGACCGTCGCCCGCCGCGCCACTGGTTCGATGCGCGACGCGCAATCGTTGCTGGAGCAACTGCTTTCGTCAGGCGATCGGCGCTTGACCGCCGAACGGGTCCACCAGCTTCTCGGCACCGCGCCCGACGATCGGGTACTCGACCTGATCGAAGCGTTGGCTGCGCATGATCCCGGCCAGACCCTGACCTTGCTTGACTCGGCCGTGAACTCGGGGGTCCAGCCGGTGGACCTTTTGGGCGGTGTTCTGGAGTTCCTCCGTGACGCAATGGTACTCAAGGCCGGGGCGGACGTGACCCTTCTGGCCGCCGCCGGCCAAGGGGCGCGCGCCAGGCTCGCGAAGGTCGTGGACGCCTGGCCGCTTGACTCGATCCTGGCCGCCCAACAAATTTTGGCCGAGGCGCGGGGCAGGCTGCGCGGGAGTCCGCACGGCCGCCTCCTGGTCGAATTGGCGCTCTGCCGGGCCGCTCGCCTGGACGACCTTGCCGAACTGTCTGAGGTCGTCGGCCGCCTGTCGGCTCTGGAGTCGGGCGGACCTGTTGTAAAAAAAAAGTTAGCGCCGGCTGAACCAGAGCCGCCTCGCCCCGCACCAGCCCCTGCGTCCTCGGTTTCGATCCCGAACTCGGCGGCCCCTCGGTCCTTTGATCTGGACGCCGTGCAGGCGTCTTGGTCCGAGATTTGCGCCGAAGTTGGCACGGGAATTGGTTCATATTTAAGCCGGTTGCAGCCAATTGCCATTGTCGGGACCGATCTGCTGGCAATCGGCGTGCCGGGGAGTTACAATTGGGCAGCGGACGCCTGCGAGAAGGACGAGGCTCGAAACCGGATCGAGGTGGCCTTGCGCAGCCGGTTCGGCCGAGCTTTGACCATCCGGTTCGATCGCGAAGAGGCCCCTGCCCAGCAACGATCGGCCGAACCTGTCCGAGACGACGACCTGGCGACCGACCCCTTGATCTTGAAAGCCGTTCAACTGTTCGAGGCCCGACGGGTTCACGTTGAGGTTGAAGACGAGAAGGTCAGGCGCTGAGCGCGTTTTGAACGAACCAACGGCACCCTTGGAAGGAACTCCCTTGTGTTCAATAATCTCGGCAATCTCGCCGACCTGATGCGAAACATGGGCAAGGTGCGCGAGACGATCGAGAAATCGTCCGAGGCGCTCGGCCAACTTCATGTTGAAGGGACGGCTGGCGGCGGCGGGGTCACAGCCAAGCTCAACGGCCGGCTCGAATTGCTCTCGATCCGGATCGACCCCAAGCTCATCGCCGATGGGGACGTGGAACTGTTGGAAGACCTGATCACGGCCGCCGTCAACCAAGGGCTGGTCCATGCTCGCGAAGCGGCGGCCCAGTCGCTCCAATCCCTGGCTGGGGGACTTCCTTTGCCGGACCTTTCCAGCCTGTTTGGACCAGGCAGCCCGGGAGCCTGACGCTTCGATTGGATTGTTGAACACCACGTCATCTTGCTTTTCTCAAGTGAATGTCTGTGGGCGCTATGACAAACGATAGAGATTCCATGACCGGGGCAGTGGACCGCTTGGTCGACGCGTTCGGGCGGTTGCCGGGCGTGGGGGCCAAGACCGCCGAACGGCTGGCGCACCACATCCTGAAATGCCCACCGGAAGAGGCCCTGGCCCTGGCCGACGCCATCCGAAGCGCCAAGGACCGAGTCGCCGCGTGTACCCGCTGCTTCCATCTGACCGAGTCCGATCAGCCGCTCTGCGCCTTCTGTCGCGATCCGAAACGAGACCAAGGGTTGGTCTGCGTCGTCGAACAATCACGCGACCTACTGGCCCTGGAAAAGACCGGCACGTATCATGGGGTTTATCACGTCCTGGGTCGGTTCGCCCCCTTGCAAGGTTTCGGCGTCGATCAGTTGACGCTCGACGCTCTGGATGAACGGGTGCAAACCGGCACCATCCGTGAACTCATTTTGGCCACGAATCCGACCCTCGAAGGCGACGGTGCCGCGTTGCTCGTCGGCACCCGCCTGGCTGAAACCGGAGTCGTGATCACCCGCCTGGCTCGCGGCCTGGCGTCGGGAAGCGCTTTGGAATTCGCGAACAAGGAAATGCTCGCCGATGCGCTGAACGGGAGGCAGCAATTCTGAAGAATTGGCCTTGGCATTCGATTCGCTATGATCGAGGCTCGCCAGCCGCGCCCTCGATGAATCCCCCCCTTTTGTGGGCTTGAACCGATCTTTGTTTGCCACACTTTGCGGCGGAATTGAGGACCATGCGACTCGACACTTCTCAACAGATGCGGACCGACATGCGATTGCGCATGGCCCCCCGCATGATCCAGTCGATGGAGATCCTGCAATTGCCGCTGATGGCGTTGCAGGAACGCATCGATCAGGAGCTGGAAGAGAACCCGGTCCTGGAATTACTTGAGGTCACTCCGGAACTCGACTCTGAAGAAACCTCGACGATTGAGACCGAGGTCACGCCCGCGGAACCGGAATTCGAAGGAGCGGATGACTGGGACGCCTTCGCCGAGGCCCACCGCCCTAGTCGCGCCGCCTTGAGTGAAGAAGCGGACCGCAAACATGACGCCATGCAGAATATGGCGTCCAGACCGCGTTCGCTGCTGGACGACCTGACCGATCAGCTTAGTTTCCTGGATTGCGACCCGACGGTGCAGGCCCTGGCCGAGTACATCATCTATAACCTGGATGATAATGGCTATTTGAACATGGATCTTGTGGAGGTCGTACGTGACTTCGGTGGTGATGCGCTCCCCGGTCAGGTCGAGGAGGCGCTGGCCCTGGTCCAGCGGCTTGACCCGCCAGGCGTCGGCGCTCGTAACCTTCGGGAATGCTTGCTCTTGCAACTCACGGCCGAGACGCCGTTTCGCGACGTCCTGCATACCTTGATTTCAAGCCATCTGGACGACATCCAGCAAAATCGGCTGCCGGCGATCGAGAAGCGGTCGGGCATCCCCTTGGCGATGATCAAGGAGGGGATCGAGCAACTGCGCCGGCTCAACCCCCGTCCAGGGTCGGCCTTCGCTCCTGAGAATACGCAGTACGTCATGCCTGATCTCTTGGTGGAGGCAGACGAGCACGGCCAGTATCAGGTCAGGCTCCAGGACGACCACACGCCCCAACTGTCGATCTCTCGGCAGTATCAGAAGCATCTCAAGAACAAAGCGACCGACCCGGGCACCCGCGAGTACATTCAGAAAAAGATCCAGTCGGCCCGCTGGCTGATCGAGTCGATCGAGCAACGGCGGAACACCCTCTTGAAGGTGGCGACGGCGATCATTGAGCACCAGAAGGACTTCCTTGACAAGGGGCCGGAATTCATCGAGCCCTTGAAGATGCAGCAGATCGCCGACAAGGTGCATGTTCACGTCACTACAGTCAGCCGGGCCGTCGATGACAAGTGGGTTCAGACCCCGCGCGGGATCTTCGCGCTCAAGCGGTTCTTTGGCGGCGGCACGACCACCACCGACGGCGAGGAAGTCGCCTGGGACACGATCAAGCAAAAGCTGCTTGAGATCATCGACAAGGAAGACAAGTCGAACCCGCTCTCTGACGAGGAGATCGTCGAGGAACTGAGCAAGCACGGTTTCCCGGTCGCGCGTCGGACCGTCACGAAGTATCGCAAGGCTCTGCGGATTCCTTCGAGTCGGCAGCGCAAGCAATTCTGAAAACGGAGCGAGGGTCCACCGTGCTTGTGGACCCTCATTCGCTTCGCGTTTGTGTCTCGATCAACTCATCTCATAGATCAGGCCGAGTTCACCTGCGAGACCGGCGCGGTCTTGGGAGGTCTCATGCCGTTGCCCACCTCGATCACTGGTCGTTCGGCACCGTGGAGGCGTCGGATCGCCAGCTCCGGGCCGAGGACGACGGCCGATTCCAGGATCCGCCTGGCGATTCGAGGGCTGAGGTCTCGGGTCAGGTCCAGAACATCCTGCTCGTCAACGTCGAGCTGGTCTCCGCCCCGGGCGGTATCGACTTCAAGGGCGTCATCGGCCAGATAGTCGAGCGAGACCCCGACCGCCCGCGCCAGGCGCAAAGCGTTTTCCAGACCGGGGGTCGATTCCCCCCGAAGGATCCTGGAAACCTCAGAGTCGCTGACCTGCGACGCCTTGGCGAGCTTCCGTTGATTGAAGCCTTTGAGCAACATCTGTTTGTGGAGCTTTTCTTCGAATCTCATGAGGGTTACTATACGCCATGGTCGGCGGATTGGGAATGCCGTTTGTCCCGTTGTTGCAAAAAGAAATCCCAAAGGGACAGGCACAAACGGCCCACCTGTTCCTTTGGAATGTGTGAGTATGGGATCCGACGTGACCCGATCTGGCTTTGACGTTAATAGGGTCGGCGGAGGACGTGGTGGGTCATGGACTGAAGCGCATCACGGGCACGGGAATCGGGGAGGGTGTCGAGGGCGGCCAGGGCCGAACGGGTGGCGTCCTTCGCGCACTCCCAGGCATATTCAAGAGCGCCGGAGGATTCCAACTCAGGCTGAATCCGACGGCGGAGGTCTGGGTCGGATCGGGAAAGTAGCCCGCGGATCTGTTCGGCGGTGTCTGGGGGAACGGTGGCGAGCAGGCGGATCAGGGGGAGCGTCAGCTTTTGCTTTTCCAGGTCGGTGCCCAGGGTCTTGCCGGTTGTACGCTCTTCACCCCAGAGGTCGAGCACGTCGTCGGCAATCTGGAAGGCGACGCCCAGGTTGCGACCGAACCCGTCCATCGTCTCGACAGTCGCCGAAGGGGCCCCTGCGTAGTGCGCCCCCAGGCGGCAACTGACGGCGGTCAGTTCGGCCGTCTTGCCTTTGATGATCGCGAAGTAAGCGGCCTCGTCGAGATCAAAGTTCCCTCGATTGCGCACCTGCTGCATCTCACCTTCGCAGACCAGGTTTGTCGCCCGGCCGATCCATCGGCAGGCAAGCGTGGAGTCGAGCGAGGCGGCGAGATGAAAGGCGTGGGTGAACAAGTAGTCTCCCAAGAGCACCGCGGCTTCGTTGCCCCACTCGGCATTGACCGTGGCGGCGTGGCGGCGGGCCACGGCGTCATCCAGGATGTCGTCGTGGACGAGCGTGGCGGTGTGGATCATCTC
>JBDTIR010000119.1:0-5313 GCA_039936275.1 Isosphaeraceae bacterium
CCAACGCGAACGGCGCCCATGGTGCTGGGCGGCGCGGTCTGGTCTGGTTATGAGCGTCGGGAGCGTGGCTTTCCATTCTGGTGTTTCTTGAGTTCCTGGTCCAGGCGTTCGTAGAGGAAATTGGGGGCGGGGTCGATCTTGCGGCCTTTGGGCAGGGCCACGTCTTTATGGCCGGTAATGCGGTCGCGGGGGACGTTGTACTGGCTTTGAAGGTACGCCACCAGGCGGCCAAGGGCCTCGTACTGGGCGTCGGTGAACGGGTCCTTGCTGTCACCTCGGTTCACGATCTCGATGCCGATCGAGAACGTATTGACGTCGTTGCGACCTTGAAAGGCCGACTTGCCGGCGTGCCAGGCGCGGTCCTTGTCGGCCACCGACTGCACGATGACGCCGTCCTTACCCACGATATAATGGCTGGACACCTGGGATTTGGGGTTCTGGAAGTATCGTCCCGTGTCCTGCGCCTTGCCGCCGTCGGCGGTGTGGTGCAGCACAATGGTGTCGATCGCCGCGCCGTTGCGACTGTTGTGGTTGGGAGAGGGCATTTCGACCACCTCGGGCTTGGGGATCGCTCTGGCGGTTCGACCTTGGGCCGATCGACGCGCGGTCCCCGAACTTTGCGCCTCGGCGGCCGGAACCGCGATCGTCAAGGCCAGCAAGGTCGCCAGTCCGGTCAACCGTGGAAATTGGGTATTCATAAGTGAACTCCTTAAAAATGAATCGATCAAGGTTCGGGTAGTCCGTACAAAACAGAGCCCGCCCAGTGAACCGGGTCGCGAAACCGGGGGTCGCGGGCGACGGTGAGCCGGGCGCGGTCGAGGGCCTGGCCGGGGGAATCGCCCTTGGCGAGGGCGCGACCGATCTCGGTTTGAAACAGCAAAGAGGACGTTGACGGCGGGTCCCAGAGGCTGAGAACCACCGACTCGGCGCCGGCGGCCAGAGCAGCGCGGGCCAGGTCGCGCAGCCCGGGGCCGGTCGCCCGGGCGCGGTCGGTCGGGTCGCCCGGGCAGAGGATCAGCAGGCGGCTTGAGAGCGGGGCCGAGAGTAGTTCCGTCGCCGTCAAGCGGCCGTTGTCGGGCAATCCGTTGGCGTTGTCGGAGAGGCGGAGGTCAAGATCGCCCCAGGGGGAGAGGCGGGGATCGAGCGTGGCGTTGGAGGCCACAAACATCAGATCAAACCCCGAAGGGGCCGGGTTGAGCAACCGCGCTGGCCGCGCCGAGGGGCCGGTCGCCGACTCGACGACAAGGCCCGATGACCGCCAGGCCGCGGCCAGGCCGGGCAGGTCGGCCTTGGCCAGCAAGAGCGCCCTGCGAATCGGTCCTGGCTGGACCGGCTTTGACTCACGCATCCAGCGCAGGAGCGTGACCGAGGGGGCGTATCGGATCGAATACCGCTGCATCAAGCGACTGGAGCGGCCCATTGCCTCAAAGGGCAGGGCCCCCAAGGCGTCGTCGGGCACGATGATCAACCGCGTGACACCGTCCAGGGATTCGGCAATCGGCTGGATCAGGACGTCTTCAAAGTATGATTCCCAGGTGGTTTTCGCTGATGGTGGTGGGGCGTCTCGCGAGGCGTCGGGCTCGGGGACCAGGCTCAGCAAGCCGCCGAGGCTGGACGCCTGGCTGTTTGGTTCCAGGTCTCGTCCTCCATCGGCCAAGCCTCGCCGCCAGGCCTGGACCGCATGGCGCAGCTCAGATCGAGAGGCGGAAAGAGCGCGGGCCTTGACCACGCGATGGCCACGGACCACAACTTCGACGAGCGATTCCGGGCCGACCTTCGCGACGACCAACACGGCCGTTGACTCGTTCAGGCCCAGAAGGGCCGGGTCGAACGCACCGGAGGGGTCGGTCAAGGTCGGCCACGACCGATGCGTTGAGAGCCGCGTTTCGAGCCGGCGGACGTCCGTCCTGGTGCCGTCGCGGCGAGCCGAGCGAAGTTGTTCCAAAAGTGGGCGGTCTTCAAGAGCCAGGCCGAGAGGCACCGAGCCGACGATCGTTTCGCCAGCTTGACGGAACCAGGCGGCCAGGTCCGCCCCGTCGATCGCCGAGAGCACGGCGGCGGGTTGATCGAGCGCCAAGGCGCACCTGGCCAAGCCTCGGAAGGGTCGCCCGGGGTCGTCCAGAAGCGGACTGGCGGCTCGGCGAGTCTGGTCGGTCGCCAGGGCTAAACGAACGCGCCGGGCAAGTCCTGCATAAATCGGAACGGCTTCGGCGGGTCGGCCCAGCCGCTCCAGGGTCTCGGCGCACTCAAGGTCGGCCTCAACGGCCAAGGGGTCGCGTCCCGCCTGGCGATGGGCCTCGGCCGCGCGGTTCAGTTCACGAACCGCCTCGGTCCAGGACGACCGATCGGGGGAGCCTGCGAGCAACCGCCCACGGACGTGAGAGCCCCCTGGATCGTCGTCGTCCGGTTCGGGCATGGGGACGGTTCGACCCGCCCGAACCTCGACCGTCGCGCGACGCAACCGCCACTCGTCGGTGTCGGGGCCGTTCAGGTCCAGCAACCGCGAGGCGTCCTTCCAACGACCCAGGGCCGATAGGGCCCCGACCCTTGCCAACCTTGCTTCCAGCCGCAAACCAAGGCGGTCGTGCTGATCCCCTTCGAGCCGTTTGAGCACGCGCGCATCGAGTTGTTCGGCCTGGTTCCAGTGACCCGACCCGGCGGCGATCGCGGCGGCAATCCGGTCAAGCTCGACGACCTGGCTGAGCACAGGATCAGTTTGGCTCGCTTCAAGAACCTTGGCGAAGAGGTCCGCCGCCGCGCGTTGATTGCCCAGGCCAAGCAGGCACCACGCCTCCAATGCCTCGCACAGAACGACTTGCCGCTGCACCCCGTCGAGCAACCGCTTCGGGTCTCGGTTCGAGGCGGATGACGCCCGGGACCTGGGGGCTGAGTCGTCGAGCCCTGGAATTGAGGACGGATCGCGGGATTGGTAGAGATCAAGGGCTTGCTGGAGCCGTTCGAGCGCGTCGGTGGTCTGGTCTGGGTCGCCGGTCGGGCTGTGCAAGCCGGGCGCGAGCAAGAGACCTTGCCAGAACCGCATATCAGCCTCGCGGTCGACCAAGCCGAGCCTGGAGAAGCCGGCTCGGGCTTGCTCCAGGGACTTGAGCACCATCGACGTCGGCCAGCCGTTGCGGCGCTGGTATGCGGCGTTGAGAACGTGCCGCTCAACGTCGTCGACGGGGCTCAGGGTCGCATCGGTTTCCAGGTCACGCAGCAAGCCAGGCACGCCCGCCATCTCATTGCGTTCCAAGGCCTCGCGGACGGGTTCGAGCTTCGCCCCGACCTCAACGGTTCGGGAGCGATCGAGTCGACGCTCGGGGACGAACGCCCACTCCGCGACTTCGTCGGGCGATCTTGGACGGGCCCGTTTGGTGAAGGCGTCGAGATCAAGCACCTCGATCAGGCCAGACGCATCGGCGATCGCCAGTCGGCGCCCGCTCCGGTCGTCTGGATCGATCGCGATGATCGTCGGGCCGGGCGCGGCGGGCACAACCCTGGCGTCGAGCGGTCGGCGCGTGTCGTTCAGATCGACAACGAGCCATTCCCCAACACCCGCCATCACCAGGGTCGTTCCACCCTTCGCCGCCAGCAAGGCGGTCGCCGGACGGGCCAAGGTCAGCCGTCGAACAGGTCCAGGCCCTTCGATCGGCTCGACCACCAAGGTAGGGGGGTCGATCATGCGGGCGACTCGATCGCGACCGACGAAGGCCAGACATCGAGCCTGACCGAGGTCTTCGGCCTTGCCATTCAGGTCTCGGCGGAGCCGACGGGCCCGGCCGTCGGCCTGGAACGTGATCAATCCTCGGCCCTCGTCCAGCATCAGCAATCCACGCACAGCGGTCGGGCCGTCGGCGGGGCGCTCCGCCTTCGCCACCAGAGTGGACGCTCCGCCAGACAGGCTGAACCGGATCAATCGGCCGTCGGCCAAGGCCGCAAACAGGTCTCCTTCTCGATCAACCGCCAGGGCTTCCACGGACCCGATTTCTTGCCGATCCAGAACGCTCGGCGGCTCTTTGGCGACGTCCCAGAGCGTCAAACCCGCGTCGCTGGCCGTGACGAGCCGATCCGCTTCGACAATCGCCAACGTCTGCGCAGCGTGTTCCGGATCGCGGCCCTTGACAATCGGATCGAGGCCGCGATCAGGCTGATAGAGCGCGAATCGGCCGTCCTGGAAGACCACGCCCAGACGCCTCGACGCCGAAGACCCACCCCAGGCCAGGGCGACCACCCCGGACGGCTGATCATCGGGAGGGTGAAGCCGGCTGGCCGCGACGGTTTTGGAAGTCTGAACCGTTGTTGGCGTTGGGGGCGACTCGGAACGACAGCCAAGAACCAACGCAGCGACGAGGGCCAGGGCCGCGCGGCCTCCTTGCCGCCGCCCGGTCATGCCAAAGAGCCGAGAAACGCATGCATGGCTTCGTCGACGGCGACCGGGTTTTCCAAGGGGGCCATATGACCGGCTTCGGGCACCATCACCAGTTTCGCATTAGGCAAGGTCTCGGCCATTCGGCGCGACTCCAAGGGCGGAATCAACTGGTCGTCCGAACCGGCCAGAACCAGGGTCGGCATGGTGATTCTGGTCAGGTCGGCCGTGCGATCGGGTCGGCTGGCCATTCCACGTAAGGCCCCTACCACGGCCTTGGGCGAGGTTTGGCGCATCACCTGGCCGATTCGCTCAATATGCTCGGCCTGCCGATTCGCCGTCCCCGGGGCGAACAGCTTGCCGAGCATTGAGGAAACCGCTCCCTCGGTGCGGCCGCTCGCTTCGATCTCCTTCGCGGTCGTTTCACGTCCACGCGCGGCGTCGGCCGTATCGGCCGAGGCTCGGGTGTTGATCAGCATCAGGCCGCGCAGTCGTTCGGGATACCTCACGGCCATCGACAGCGCGACGTAGCCCCCCATCGAATGCCCGCCGACAACAACCGGCTCATTGATCCCCAAGGCGTCGAGCGTCTCGATCACGTCGTCGGCCATCTCCGTGATCGTGTAAACCCCTTCCGGTGCCGCGGTCTTGCCGTGGCCGCGCAGATCAGGCGCGATGATCCGGTACATTGACCCGATCGCCCCATACTGATACTCCCACATGGAGGAGTCCAGCGGGAACCCGTGCAGCAAGACCACCACCGGCCCGGGACCGACATCCTCATAGTTGAGCAGCATTTGGCGCGGGCTCCCGATGTTCCAGCAGAACGACACCTTCAACAAGCCGATTGCCGGATTGTAAGCCCGCCCCGCGCCGGTGGTCAACCAGCCCGACAGCCCGACCTCGACATTTCCCGACCGGGTCGCGTCAAATGGCTTCCGCTGTATAGA
>JBDTIR010000120.1:0-4148 GCA_039936275.1 Isosphaeraceae bacterium
GGCAAGCACGAAGAACCGGCCCAGCGGGCGGTCGGCCCTTGCGTGGGAGATCCTAGCACTTTAGGATTGACGGGTGACCCATCAAACTTTCGGCCGGTCGCCCTTGAGTGCGCCCCTTTTTTTCAAGGGGGAGAAGGGTTGCGGCGATGATTCCTCGCAAGACCTTGACCGTCGTCCTCGGCCTGCTCCTGGTGAGTGCTTGCGGTCGCGCGCCCGCCCCCTTGGTTCCGCCCAAGGTCCGGCCGACCGCCAACGTGGTCCCTGAGACGATCAGGCCGAGGCCGTCCGAAGCCCCTCCAGGCGTCACGGCCCTGATTGAGCCGACCCTGGAGATCAGTCCACCGCAAGCGACCCTGCGGCCTGGCGATCCTGGAGTGCAACTGCGGGTCCAGACCAGTGCCGAGCACGTCAACAGGCACGACCTGACCGCCTCGGCAACCTGGCGAACCGATGCACCAGGCGTCGCGATCGTGGACCCTGACGGCTACGTCCGGCCAATCGGCTCGGGGACGGCGACGGTTCAAGGCGTCGTGGGTAAGGAGGTCGTCTCGGCCGAGATCAAGGTGACGGGTTCCGAGCGTCCTTGGGACTTCGCCGCCGATATCCTGCCGGTCTTCAGCCGGTTCGGCTGCAATACCGGCGGCTGCCACGGCCGGGCCGAGGGCCAGAACGGGTTCCACCTCGCGCTCTTCGGCTCTGACGCCGAGGGGGATTACCGGGCCCTGACCCGCGACGGCGGCGGGCGCCGGCTCTCGCCGATGGACCCCGAGGCCAGCCTCGTCTTACGCAAGGCGACCGGGCGGCTTGCTCACGGCGGCGGTTTGCGCCTGCCGCCGACTTCCGACGAATACCAGATGCTTGCCGCCTGGATCAAGGCCGGGGCCCCCAGCCAAAGGGGCCAGACGCATGGGCCGTTGACCAGGGTCAAGGTCGAACCGGGGGACGTCCGGCTCGACGGCCCGGGCCTTGTGCAACTCCGGGTGATCGCCCATTATCAAGACGGCCACCAGCGCGACGTGACCCGGCTGGCCGCCTACAAATCCAATGACGACTCGGCCGTCGTGGTCAACGCCAACGGCCAGGCTCGACTGTTACGCCGGGCGGAGACCGATCTGGTCGTCCGTTATCAATCCAAGGTGATCGCCACCCGGATCGGCACGACCATCAACCCGGACCTTGCGTTTGACTTCGCCGCCTTGCCTCGGAACAACATCATTGATGAGGAACTGTACAAACGATTGGAATCGTTGCGAGTGCCTCCCAGTCCAGCCGCCAGTGACGCCGCGTTCCTCCGCAGGGTCACGCTCGACCTGACCGGCGAATATCCCCAGACTGACGACGTCCGCGAGTTCCAAAAGGAGACCGATCCCGACAAGCGGCTGGCCCTGGTTGATCGGCTTCTGGCGAGCAAGGCGTTCGTCCAGTTCTGGCAGATCAAGCTGGGCGACCTGCTTCAGATCAGCCAAAGTCGCTTCGGCGCGGGGGCGGGTTACTATGAATACTGGCTGAACCAATCGCTCGCCAAGAACGTCCCTTGGGACCAGATGGTTCGACAATTGCTCACTTCGGTTGGCGACCCGACCCGGCCGACGATCGAGGCGGGGCCGATCAACTACGCCCTGGACGGCCCCGACGCCAAGGTCAAGGCCGAGCAGACAGCGCAGCGGTTCCTTGGCCTTCGGATGCGATGCGCCCAGTGCCACGACCACCCGTTTGACGTCTGGACCCGGGACGAGTATTACAGCTTGGCCGCCTTCTTCGCCAAGACCGGTCCCAGCGGCGGCGGTCCCGGGTTGATGGGTCGGATGATCGTCAAGGTTGATCCGAACGGCCAGATCATGAACCCGAGGACCCGCCAGGTCGCTGTGCCTGGACTCCCCGGGGGCGAACCGATCGAAGTCTCCGAAGGTGACGACCCCCGCAAGGCCCTGGCTGACTGGATGACCAAGCCGGACAACCCCTACTTCGCCAGGGCCCTGGCCAACTGGGTCTGGGCCCAACTCTTCGGCAAGGGGCTCGTCGACCCTGCTGACAATCTCAGCCGAGCCAATCCCCCGGTGCATCCCGAGCTGCTCGACGCCCTGGCCCGATCCGTCGTCGCCCAGAAGTTCGACCTCCGGGCCTTGATCCGGACCATCGCCGTCTCGAACGCCTACGGGGCCTCCTCGCAAACCGTCCCCGGTAATGAGCGTGACGTTCGCCTCTTCTCGCATCACCTGCCCCGCCCCTTGACCGCTCACCAGATGGCCGGGGCCCTGGCGCAAGTGACCGGCGTTAAGGACCGATTCGGCCCCTTGGGATACCGCAAGGCGATCGAGATCAACGACCCGGGGACTCCCAGCGTCATCCTTGACACCTTCGGCCGCTGCCCCAGAACGACCGGATGCGCCTCGGTGGACACCCCGTCGCTCAGTCTCCGCCAGGCCCTTCTGGTCATCGGCGGCGACGTCATTGACAGCAAGGTCACGAGCCTCAACGGTTACCTGGCCGACCTCTTGAAGCTGGAACCGTCGCCCGACGAACTGGTCGAGCTGCTCTACCTTCGCGCCCTCTGCCGGCCGCCGACTGACGAGGAACTCTCGCACTGGTCGGCCGAGCTGGCACAATCCAACACCCTCAGCGAGGCCGCCGAAGACCTCTTCTGGGCCTTGCTCAACTCGCGTGAATTCGCGTTTAATCATTAATGCCACCTTTCTATTTAACCAGTACAGATTCATAAAGGGAGCCTTGCCATGCGTCTCCCGTCCGACGATCGGCCCAGCCGCCGGGCCTTGCTCCGCGTGGGGGTCTTGAGCGCCTGGTCTCTGGGAATGGCCGACCTGTTCCGGCTTCGCGCCCGGGCCGCAGAGACCAGCGAAGCGGGCGTCGGCGCGGGGAAGGCGCGATCCTGCATCCTGATCTGGCTGGGTGGGGGCGCGTCGCATATTGATACCTTTGATCCCAAGCCGGAAGCGTCGTCAGACGTTCGTGGTGAGTTCAAACCGATCGCAACATCGGTCCCCGGCCTGTCGATCAGCGAGGTCTTGCCGACGCTCGCCAAGGTGATGGACCGAGTGACCTTGATCCGGAGCATGACCAGCCCCGAGGCCGACCACGACCGGGCGGCGCACCACCTCTTGACCGGCTACCGGCCGAGCCCAGCTTTGATCTATCCCGGTTTCGGCAGCGCCGTGGCCAAGTCAAGGGGGCTGACCGGGGGAACCTTGCCGCCTTACGTCGCCGTGCCCGACGCCCCTTTGTTCTCGTCAAGCGGCTACCTGACCCCCGCGTTTGACCCCTTCGCCGTGGGCGCCGACCCCAATCAAGCTGGATTCCGGGTGCGCGACCTGACCCCGCCCGACCGCCTGACCCTGAACCGCCTGCGCCGGCGTCGGGCGATGGTCAAGACGCTCGACGCCTTCGCCGCCGACGTGCCCGAGACCCCCTTGACGGCCAGCCGAGACTCGTTCGCCGACCAGGCGTATGACCTGCTCACCTCCAAGGACGCCCAGGCCGCATTTCAGATCAAACAGGAGACCGAGGCGACCCGCGACCGTTACGGCAGGACCCCCCTGGGCCAGTCGCTCCTCCTGGCTCGCCGCCTGGTGGAACGAGGGGTTTCGTTCGTCACGGTGAATGATAAAGGTACTGGCGCGTTGATTTGGGATACGCACGTCCAGAACTTCCCAGTGATCAAGAACACCCTGGCCCCGCCGGTGGATCTGGGGGTTTCCGCCTTGATTTCCGACCTGGCGGCGCGCGGCCTTCTGGAGAGCACTTTGGTCGTGATGATGGGCGAATTCGGCCGGACCCCCACGATCAACGCGATGGGCGGGCGCGATCATCACGGCCGCGCGAACAGTATCCTGTTGGCGGGCGGCGGCGTGCCCGGCGGCCTGGTCTTGGGTCGCACCGACGACAAAGGAGATTCCCCGATCGATCGCCCCGTCAGCCCCGCCGACCTTGCCGCCACGGTCTACTCGGCGCTCGGGATCGACCCTTCTCAACAGTTCTCCACCCCCGACGGCCAACCGATCCGTTTAGTGGATGGAGGAGAGGCATTGAGGGAACTTATTTAATTGAATATATCATATAAATTCAACTCGTGATGAAATCTCTAAGCGATTGTAGGGCGGCCGTCCCGGCCGCAAGGTCACAATCGAATGCGG
>JBDTIR010000121.1:0-2207 GCA_039936275.1 Isosphaeraceae bacterium
CCGAGGTGGATATCCTGGTCAACAACCTCGGCATCTTCGAGCCCAAGCCGTTCGAGGAGATCCCCGACGCCGACTGGCTGCGGTTCTTCGAGGTCAACGTGATGAGCGGCGTCCGGCTCACCCGCCATTATCTGCCGGGGATGAAGGCCCGGGACTGGGGCCGGGTTGTGTTCGTCTCCAGTGAGTCGGCGGTGCAGATTCCCGCCGAGATGATTCACTACGGCATGACCAAGACCGCCCAGCTTGCGATCGCCCGAGGGGTGGCCGAGTCGCTGGCCGGGACGGGCGTCACGGTCAACTCGGTCTTGCCCGGCCCGACCGAGTCAGAGGGCGTCGCGGCGTTCGTCGGCGATCTGGCAAGGCAACAGGGCGTGGACCGCTCGGTCGTCGAAGCCGAATTCTTCCAGTCGGCCCGCCCGAGTTCGCTCTTGAAACGGTTCGCCACGGTTGAGGAGGTTGCTAACATGATTATCTACGTATGCAGCCCGCTGGCTTCGGCCACCAACGGGGCGGCCTTGCGGGTCGATGGTGGGGTGGTGCGGTCCATCGTCTGAACTTGGGAGTCTGCGTCGTTGAGAGTTTCCAAGACCAATGCCGTCCGCCTGCTCGACCGCCTGGACGTCCGTTACGAGTTGCGGGCCTACGAGGTCGATCCCAACGACCTGGCCGCCGAGACGGTCGCCCACAAGGTCGGATTGCCATCTGAACAAGTCTTCAAGACCCTGGTGGCCCGAGGCGACGCGCAGGGCGTCTGCCTGGCGGTCGTGCCCGGGAATTGCGAGCTTGACCTCAAGACCCTGGCCAGGCTGACCGGCGACAAGAAGATCGACACCGTCCCTTTGAAGGAGGTCGAACCCCTGACCGGCTACGTCCGTGGTGGTGTGACGGCCCTTGCCTGCAAGAAGGCGTACCCCGTCTATCTGGACGAGACGGCCAGGTTGTTCGCCTTGATCTCGATCTCAGCAGGGATGCGGGGCCTCCAGATCCTCATCGCTCCGGACGACTACATCCGGGTCGTGGACGCCAAGGTCGTCCCGATCGCCAAGGACAAAAAGGTGGAACCAAATGACTGACATTCTGCACGTCACGCCTCGATCGCGATGGGAGAGCGTCGGGTCTCAAGGCGAGTTCCAAGGTGACACGCTGGCCACCGAAGGTTTCCTTCATTGCTGTTTGCCTGGTCAGCTTGCCGGGGTCGTCGCCCGATACTTCCGAGATCAGAAGGACCTGGTCGTCCTGCGAATCAACCCGGAGCGGCTGACCTCTCCTCTGAAGTGGGAGCCCCCTCCTGGCTCCATTGAGGCGTTCCCGCATGTCTACGGGCCTCTGAACGTGGACGCCGTGGTTGAGGTCGTCCCCCTTGAAGACGTTCTCAAAAGACCTGGCGGGACGTTGAACGCCAGCGAATGACGGCCGTTTGGCGCCTGGACGAGCGTGAGCCCGCCGCAAGGGCTCAAGTTGAGGATTCGAACCACGGATTCGTTGTCAAGTCTCCCGTCTTACCCTGGACGGCCGGGCCTTGTAGACTGGATTCGCTCGCAACGGCTCATCGCGGGTCGGCCGTCGGGAACCGGGTAGGAGAGAGTCTCTCACTTTGACAGCAACCGTCCTCGGCACACTGCTTGTGCTCCTTGCGTCCACCGCGGTTGAGCCTGCGCCAGCGCCAACGCGCTGCGACGTCCTGGTCTATGGCGGCACGCCCGGCGGCATCGCGGCCGCGATTGCGGCAAGCCGAGACGGGGCCAGGGTTGTCCTTGTGGAACCGACGCGGCACGTCGGCGGACTCGTGACAAGCGGGCTGTCTCACACCGATTTCCGTACTTTCGAAGGGCTGAGCGGCCTTTACCTTGACTTCGCCCGCCGCGTCGAAGCCCATTACCGGCAGGTCTACGGGGCAGAGTCTGAGCAGGTTCGGGCCTGCCGTCGAGGGACGCAGGCGGAGCCGCACGTCAACGAGCGGGTCTTTGAACAGATGCTGGCGGAGCAGCCGACCTTGAGGGTATGCAAGGGCCTGCGGCTTGCCTCGTTGCAACTGGGAGGAACCCCCGACACGCGCCGGAGCATCACGAGCGTCGCCTTCACGACCACGGACGGCCCGATGCGCGAAGAATTTTCATCACTTGTATTTGTCGATGCAACTTATGAAGGCGACCTGATGGCCAGGGCGGGCGTCGCGAATCGCGTCGGGCGAGAAGGGCGCGACGAGT
>JBDTIR010000122.1:0-6904 GCA_039936275.1 Isosphaeraceae bacterium
AGATGAGGGCCGACTCGACGGGAACGATGGCGGTTACCAGACCAGCCAAACATCCCGACCGGAGCCGGCCCTCGATGACATCCTCGCATCTGACAACCGCCCCGTGCCAGTGGTTCTCCTGGCTCGCCGCCGCCCTCGACCGCCGCTCCGCACCACGGCTCGCCCTCCTGTTGCTCGGGGCGGTCCTCGCCCGGGGCCGGCGGACCCTCACCACCTGGATCCGGGCCGCCAAACTCAGCGACCAGTTCCGCCCCTGCTACACCGCTGTCGCCGCCGCCGGCAAGCGGGCCGATCGCATCGCCCGACGCCTCCTGACCCGGGTGGTCCGGCCGTTGCTCCAGGACGCGACGCGGCTGACTCTCGCCCTGGATGACACCCCGACTCGGCGGTACGGGCCGCACGTCCAGGGGGCTGGCGTGCATCACAACCCCACCTCCGGCCCGGCTGGTTCGCCCTGCGTCTATGGCCATGTCTTCGTCGTTCTGGGCCTGCTCGTCGCCCATCCGGTCTGGGGCGTCGTCGCCCTGCCGCTTTTGGCCCGGCTCTACGTCCGCAAGGTGGACCTGCCGGGCATCGACCCGAAGCACCGACCGGGGATGCGGCCCTGCGGACCGTGCCCGACCCCCGACCGGCGGGCAAGCGCGACCGGCCCCGCACCTACGGCCCGGACAAAATCGATCTGGCCAAGCGGGCCGGTCAGCGTCGCGGCTGGTCCACCGAGACGTTCACCCTGTATGGGGTCGCCACGGTCAAGACGTTCAAGACGTTCAAGACGTTCCTGGCGACCTGGCGGCCGGCCGGCGGCGTGATCCGGGTGGTCCTGGTGGAGGAGGCGACGGGGTGGAGGGCCTACTTCTGCACCGACGTGACGGCGAGCGTGGCGGAGATCCTGGGAGCGGTAGCCGACCGGTTCAGCCTGGAGATCAGCTTCCGCGAGTGCAAGGAGGTCGTCGGGGCGGGCCAGCAGCAGGTGCGGTCCTTCCACGCGAGCGTCGGGGCGTTCCATGTCTGCCTGTGGACCTTCACGCTGACCGAGGCGTGGGCCTGGGGCCGGAAGGGCGAGGAGTTGGTGGACCGCTCGGCCTCGCCGTGGGATTCGCCGCTGCGTCGTCCGAGTCACGCCGACAAACGCCGGGCCTGGCGTCGCGAATTGCTGGGCGAGGAGATTCTCGCGGTTCTCCGGCCCGGGGTCACCGAGTCGAAAATTCAGGCGGCCATTGACCGGATGCTCAGCCTGGCCGCATGACTGTAATCATCTCCCGGAAAGTGCAGAACCAGGGGAGACATCAAAAAATCGATCGGGAATCAATCGAGCGAGCGTTTCAATCAGCCCCTGGTTTCGCAACCAGGAGAGACCTCGGCTTTTGTCGATTGTTTCGCCAATATTCAGGTTTCAATCAGCCCCTGGTGTCGCAACCAAGGGAGACCATGGTCGGTGGATGCCTTAGAGTCTGTCCCGTAAGAGGGGGGGCGAGGCTCCCGCCGAGCCGGATACGGCGAAGAATCCAGGCTCGGCGGGAGCCTCGCCCTCCCAAAATCCGACCTTGTGGGATAGACTCTAAATAATAACCGTGTTCGAGTTTGTCGTTGATGGCCCCGACGAGGGCCGGATAAGGGACCTTGCCGAGAGTGTAGCCGCAGTCGCGGATCAGCTCGTAGAGCGCGGCGAGCAGGACCTCGTAGTGGCGCTCTTCACGACGGGGCGGACGTCGGAGGGGAGGCAGAAACGTCGCGTGGTCTACGGCGCGACCAAGGCGGAAGCGTTGGGGAAGCTACGCGCGATCCAGAAACAGTACGACGCGGGCACCCTGGCCGACCCCTCGGCCTTGACCGTCGCGGGGTTCCCGGGGCGGTGGATGGACACCGTCGGCAAGACGAAGCGAGACACCGCCCGGGAACGTCGCCGCATCTACGTCGACAAGCACATCAACCCGTTCCTCGGCAACATCCGACTGAACAAGCTGGGCCTGATCCATCTGGAGAGCTGGCTCGCCGAGATGGAGACGGGCGGCCGGTCGGACTGGACCCGGCATCAGGCCGCGACCACCCTGGCCACGGCGCTGAAGCGGGCCGTGAGGATGAGGCTCATCCCGTTCAACCCTGCCGCCGACCTGGTCAAGCCGCAGCCCAAGGGGCGGGAAGTCTCGGTCTACTCCGAGGAGCAGGCGAAGCAACTGCTGGCGACGAGCACCGCCCATCGACTGCACGCGATCTACGCCCTGGCCTTGACGTCCGGCATGCGCGAGGGGGAGATCCTGGCCCTGCACTGGCCCGAGGTGGGCTTCGAGGACGCGACCGTCTCGGTCGTCCGGACGCTCAAGGCGAAGAAGGGGGGCGGGTTTACGCTGGAGCCCCCGAAGTCGAAGCAGAGCCGCCGCACCATCGTCCTGCCCGGGTACACGATCGACGCCCTGCAGGACCATCGGAAGGCGATGCTGGCCGAGGGGCGAGACGTGAACGCGGGCCCGTTGTTCGTGGCCGGGACCGGCAACTTCATCGGCAAGAGCAACCTGATCCGTCAGGTCCATCGGCCCCTGCTGACGCGGGCCGGACTCCCGGTGTACAGGTTCCACGCCCTATGGCGCACGCACGCAAGCACGCTCCTGGCGAGGGGTCGCAACCTCCGCGAGGTCGCCGAGAGGTTGGGGCACAGCAGCCCTGAGCTCACGCTCCGCGTCTATGCCCAACTGATGCCGGGTGCGGGTGAGGAGACGGCCCGGATGCTCGACCGGATGTTCGGCGGCGGACTTTAGCTACAGTTTAGCTACAAACAGGCGATTTCGCCCGGCGGTTGGCGCGCAAAGAAACGCCGCAAAGACCTGGCCTTACGGCGTTTTCGTCGAGAGCCACTGAAGAGAGTCGAACTCTTAACCCCCGCTTTACGAAAGCGGTGCTCTGCCAATTGAGCTACAGTGGCGTTTGGGTTTGACCAAGGGAAATCCTACAAGATGACCGCCTGTTTCGTCAATCCCGGCTTGCGTGAATGACGACCGCGCGGAATCAACGGGGAGCCGGGTCGCCGCGTTGACATCAAGGGCGGCGAGTTCTTATAATCTGGACTCAAACGGACATGGATCTGGTTCGCGCCGATTGGCCGAACCCGGTTGGCCCAGGGCCGGAGCGTCTGGAACCGGTGGACCAATTTCCAGAACTCAATGGACGCACAAGCATAGCTTAGGAGCGGGACGCATGGCGGTTCGTGTGGGGATCAATGGGTTTGGACGGATCGGGCGGTTGGTATTTCGCGCCCTGGCGGCTCGACCGGAAGACTTCGATGTTGTTGCGATCAATGACCTCTCAGACGCCAAGCACCTGGCCTTGCTCCTGAAGTACGACAGCACCCACGGCCGGTTCAAGGGGACCGTCGAGGTCGGCGAGAAGTCGTTGGTCGTCAACGGCAATGAGATCCGGATCACCACCGAGCGCGATCCGGCCGCCCTCCCCTGGAAGGATTTGAAGGTCGAGGTGGCGCTGGAGTCGACCGGCCACTTCACTAACAGGGCCGGCTTGCAGAAGCACCTTGAGGCCGGCGCCCAGCGGGTGATCCTGAGCGCCCCGCCTAAGGACAAGCTCGACCTGACCGTCGTGCTCGGCGTCAACGACCACGAACTCAAGCCCGAGCACCGCATCGTCTCCAACGCCAGTTGCACCACCAACTGCCTGGCGCCGATGGCCAAAGTCTTGCATGAGAGCTTCGGCATCGAAAAAGCCTTGATGACCACCTGCCACGCCTACACTAACGATCAGCGCGTCGCCGACCAGGTCCACTCCGACCCTTACCGCGCCCGGGCCGCCGCGGTGAACATCATCCCCTCGACCACCGGGGCCGCCAAGGCCGTCGGCGAGGTCTACCCCGCACTCAACGGCAAGATCACCGGGATCTCCCTGCGCGTTCCCGTGCCCGACGGTTCGATCACCGACCTGGTTTCGTCCCTGGCACGCAACGTGACCAAGGAAGAGGTCAACGCCGCGATGAAGGCCGCCGCCGACGGGCCGTACAAAGGGATCATCGAGTACGCGACCGACCCCTTGGTCTCCAGCGACATCATCGGAAACCCCCACTCCTGCATCTTCATGGCCGACTGGACCCAAGTGATGCAAGGGAACTTGATCAAGACCCTCGCCTGGTACGACAACGAGTGGGGCTACTCCTGCCGCACCGCCGAGTTGATCGCCAAGGTCGCCAAATTCGGTTAAGCCGTGGAATATGTAGATGGCTGATGACGGACGACCAATCGGCTATCCGGCATCAGCTATCTTACTTTCTCTTTGTTTCTTTAAGGATCACCCCGTTGGCCAAGCAGACGATCCGCGACCTGGACTTGAAGGGCAAGAAGACCTTGATCCGCGTGGACTTTAACGTCCCGCAAACCAAGGAAGGGGACGTCTCTGACGACCGGCGCATCCGCGCCGCCTTGCCGACGATCCGTCACGCCCTGGACCAAGGCGCCTCGGTGATCCTGGTCAGCCACCTCGGCCGCCCCTCGGGCGATCCGGAGAAGGACCGTGTGTTCCGCCTGGACAAGGTCGCCACCCGACTTCAGGAGGTCCTTGGTCTGCCCGTCCAGAAGATCGGCGACACCGTCGGCCCCGAAGCCAAGGCGGCCTGCGCGGCCCTGAAGCCTGGCGGCGTAGTCGTCCTGGAAAACGTCCGATTCAATAAGGGAGAGAAGAAGGGTGATCTCGGGTTCGCCAAGGAACTGGCCGCCCTGGCCGATTGCTACGTCAATGACGCCTTCGGCACCTGCCACCGGGACTCGGCGTCGATGGTCGCGGTCCCTGAGCAGTTCGCTGAAGACCAACGCGCCCTCGGATTTCTGGTCGAGAAAGAATTGCAGGTCCTGGAGGCCTTGACCAGCCAGCCCAAATTACCGATGATCGCTCTCATGGGTGGGTCCAAGGTCTCTGGCAAGATCGACGTGATCAACAACCTGTTGCCGAAGGTCGAGAAGCTCCTCATCGGCGGCGCCATGAGCTATACGTTCTTGCGGGCTGACGGACACCAGACCGGCAATAGCTTCGTCGAGGCCGAGCGGCTCGACCTGGCGCGCGATTTGAGGCAGCGTGCCGGAGATAAACTGGTCTTGCCCAAGGACTTCCGAATCGCCCAGGCTCCGAAGGACGACGCCGAAACCAAGGTCATTCCCGGTCCTGAGATCCCCGAGGGCTGGGAAGGGCTGGACATCGGCCCGGAGACCATCGCCTTTTATGGGGATATCATCAGGAAGGCCGGCACAGTCGTCTGGAACGGCCCGGTCGGCATGTTCGAGGTGGCCCCGTTCGCCCGGGGGACCCGAGGCATCGCCGAGGCGATGGCTGAGGCGGCCGGCGTTACGATCGTCGGTGGCGGTGAGACGGCCGAGGCGGTTGAGGCGTTCGGCCTGGCCGACCGGATGAGCCACGTTTCGACCGGTGGAGGGGCCTTTCTTGAGTATCTCGAAGGGAAGAAGTTCAACTCCCTCAGGGTAATTCCCGATCGTTGAGAGAAGCGATGGGCCGGTTGGTTGTTCGCCGGAAACCCCGGACGGAAAGTAGGTCGAGTAGTGGAACGCGAAGAACGGCTCCAGGCGTGGGACTCGGCCCCGAGGCCGGTGATCACGCCGTCGCTCTTGAATTGCGACTTCGCCCGCGTCGGCGAGGAACTCGACGCCTTGAAACGCGCCGGGGTCGTGGCCGTTCATCTGGACGTGATGGACGGCCATTTCGTACCGAACATCAGCTACGGCCCTCCGGTGATTGCCGCCTGGCGACGCCGAACCGACTTCGCGTTCGACGCGCACCTGATGATTTCCGACCCGGCCAGGTACGCCGACGCGTTCATCGCGGCAGGATGTGACAGCTTGCTGTTCCATATCGAGGTGATGCCCGACCCGACCCCCCTGCTCCGCCGGATCAGGGCCTCGGGGTGCCGGGCGGGTCTGGTCTTGAACCCGCCCACACCGATTGAGGCGGTCTTGCCCTTCCTGGCCGAGGCCGATTCGGTCTTGGTGATGAGCGTGATGCCCGGCTTCGGCGGCCAGGCGTTCCAGCCGGAGGTGCTCGCCAAGGTCGAGACCTTACGGCAGGTCCGGCCCGGATTGCCGATCGCCATGGACGGTGGAATCAATGTCGCGACGGCCGCCCGAGCGGTGGCCTCTGGAACGACGCAACTGGTGGTCGGCTCGGCGACGTTCCGACCCGACGGCAACTACGCGGCGGCGCTCGGCGAAGTCTCCGAGGCGGCCCGACGCGGGCTTCAACGAGGCGGCCCGCCGTCTCCCCCATGACCCAGGTTGTCTTGATCCGCCCCGGCGCCACGGTCTATGACGAGCAAGACCGCGTCCAGGGGGTGCTTGACGTTCCCTTGAGCGATCGCGGCCTCGCCGAGGTCGCCGACTTGGCTGTGCGCCTGACCGGCGTTGAGCTGGCCGCGCTCTATTGCGGCCCTGGCGAAAGCGTGCTCCGCACTGCGGAGGCCGTCGGCCGCGCCCTGGGGGTCCGTCCCAAACGGCTTGACGACCTGCGCAATCTCAATCAAGGGCTCTGGCAAGGACTCCAGCGCGAGGAAATCAAGCGGAGGAACCTCAAGGTCTTCCGCCAGTGGCTCGACGACCCGTTCACGGTCTGTCCCCCTCTGGGCGAGACGGTCGAAGACGCGCTTGACCGGGTTCGCGCGGTGCTCCGCCCCTTGATCCGCCGACACCGCCACGAAGTCCTCGGCCTGGTCGTCGCCGAACCACTCGCCCAGCTTGTCGCCTGCCACCTTCGTCAGGTCCTCCGGGTTCAGCTTGACGGCGACATCCCCACCGGCGGCTTTGAGCGAATCACCATTCCTCCCGATTCCGCTCGCCAAGGCGACCCCGCTTTGCCTCCCTCATCCCCCGGAAGAGGGCCTGGATGAGGGCTGCCCCTTGGAACTCGACCC
>JBDTIR010000123.1:0-3029 GCA_039936275.1 Isosphaeraceae bacterium
TGCCGTTCGTCCAGGCCAGAAGCTCCTTGGACCGTTCAATCATCCGCAGGCAGAGCCGCGAAGCGGGCAGACGCCGGAGCAGGTCGGCCGCGATCTGGCGAACCTCCTTGCTCCGATCGTCGAGCGCGGCTTCCAGGAAGGGTTCGTCGTCCATGGACAGGCCATGCTCGAACTCTCTCAGGAACGCCGAGCGGTCGGCGGCCGGCTCGCTCGCGAAGGTCAAGGCGACCAGGTCGCGGCCTCGACCGGGGTCGGTCTTTCGCAGCTCGCGCAGGACCGCGATCCGCTCAAGACGGACGCCGGTCTCCCAGACGTTCATCGGGTCGGCGTCTTCGGCCACGCCCGCGAACTTCCGCCATTTCGGGTTCTGAGCCGCCAGCCAGCGCCCTCGAACGCCCAGCCCTTTCGTCAAGGGTTCGACCGGAAGGAACTGCTTCTGTTGATGATCCAGGACCGCGACAATCAGATCGGCCGGAAGGCGACGGCCAGACTCGGCGAGCAGGCCGAGCCAAGCTGGCAAAAGGTTGGCCTGTTCACCTCCGAGGATCGCCCGCAACCGGCGGGCGGCCTCGGGACTGCACTCGGGCTGAACCTCTGGCGGGCAAAGGTCGGGCGCGGGGCTGGAGTTGATCATCGGCGTGCGGCCGACCTTGCTGTACAAGGCGGCCGCCGCCGCGACGGCCAGCAGTCTCGACGGCGGGTCCTTCGTTTCCAGACCGATCAGAGCGGCCCCGATCGGGTCGTCGGCTGAGGGCGTTGGTAGCGGTTTGCGATCGACCCCGACGACCGCCGAAGCGGTCGCCTCGACCAGCAGCGGCACCATCAACGGCGGCGGCCCCGGTTCCTCGAACGATTCCGAAGGGGTCGTCGCCAGGGGCAAGAATCGCTCCCCCACAAGGCAACCCAAGGGGGTCAAGGTCACTCCGTCGAACTCCCCGGTGATGGTGATCGGCGTGCCGCCGCCCATCGCCAGCACGTGCCAGCCGTCCGCGAATCGCTTCGAGAGTGGCACAACCGCGCCCGAGGCGTCGCGCGCGGACCACCGCCCTTCGCTCTCTGTAATGATAATATTTTCAAGAATAACTGGATAGATTTCGAGCCATGGGTTTTTAGTCAGGGCCTCGCCGAAGGCCGCGAAGGCCGAGACGATCGTCAATCCGTTGGAAAGCGTCTCCAAGGGTTCGGTGGCGTGTCGTTCCTTCACCAAGGCTCGCATTGGGAAGGAGCCGGGAATGAAGGCAAGGTCCGCGTCGATGACGACTCCCGGCGTCAGGTTCGTCTCGAACGCCTTGCCGCCGATGGCGAAGTCGAGCAGCAGGGCGGGCTGGTGTGTGCTTCGGCCGATCAACCAGGTGCGCCGGACGCTCAAGCGGTCCTCGACGGCGACGGACTGACCGATGACTTGCCAGTAGTCGCGGACCCCAGGACCGGCGCGAATGGCGTCGAGGTCGTTGGGGAAGCCGATCATTGAGCGAACCTCGGCGGCGACGTCCGCCGGCAAGGCGTCAAGGTGACGGAACCCCTCGCTGAGCAGGTGGATCCGCGCCAGGCGGTCGAGCAAGGCCGTTTGCCAGCCTTCTCCCGCGAAGCTCATCGCGTCGATCTGGCGGAGCATCCTGGCCACGCCTGGCCCTTGGGCGTCAATCATCCGGCGGGCCTGGTCAGTCCAGACGTTGCCGGACTTCGCGCCGAGCGTGGTGAACCCCTGTCGCACAAGGTCGTTGATCCAGAGGGCGAGGTCATCCAGTCCGGCGGCCACCTTGGCCGCTCGTGCCGCCTCACGTTTCGCCTGCGCCTTGGGGTCGGCGGGGCTTGGGGGGCGATCGGTCTTTTCCTTCGCCTTCTCGGCCTTTTTCTCGCGATTCTCTTTCCAGGAGACGACCCAGGCGGGCGGGTCTGCTTCGGTGATCGTCGCCGAGCCGTTGGCCCAGACCAGCATCAGGCCGAGGGCGTGTTTGCAAGGGAATTTCCGGCTGGGGCACGAACAGGAAAAGGCCGGGTCGTCGGGATCGATCTTGGTCTGATACGGTTTCGATCCGCTCCCCTGGCACTCGCCCCAGACCAGGCCCTCGCCTCGGCCAAGGTTCGCCCACTTCTTCGCCGAGGCCAGTCCTTGCCCCGCCTTGGCCGAAGCGGCGTCAGGAGCCAGGGCCATCACTCTCTCGGCGGTCCACTCGGCCGACATAAGCGCAGCCCTTCACAAATCGTTGGGCCTTCTTTGGATTCGAAGCCGGCGCGAGTATATCCCGACGGTTCGACGCGATCCAGGGGGTGGCCCCTGGTCCGCATTGCCTTCCACCAGCGAACGTAACCGCGAGTTCGCCAGCACCGTAACAGCGACCGGAGGGAGAATCGCTGACCGTCACGGATTTTGGGGCGGGGCCACCATGCTGACATGACGACGCAAAACAGCCATGATCCACTTTGTGCAAGGAAGGAGGTGGATCATGGCCATTTCGCTCGCGACACGTTCGTCGCGAGGGCATCGTACCCTTTGCCTGCCGTTCGCGGAAGAATCCTACTCCCGGATCATCCACGATCCCGTCGCGTTCCGTCGCGCCCTCGATGACCGATTCCGAACCATGCCCGAGTTGTTTCCCGCCCGATTCGGCGACGGGTATCGGCTCAAGGACGGTCGCGTCTCGGCCAAGCAGAAACTGCCCATCCGACGCCTGGTCCTCCGCGATGGCACCGCCTATCGTATCCGCCCTTCGTTCCTCATGCCCTCCATGACCGCCCGTACCGACGACGTCCAAGGCCCGCTGTTTCTCCGCAAGTTCGCCGTCCCCTTCTGGGCATTGGCCCGCGTCTTCGGCCGCGACCCGATGTACTGGTACCGCATCGAAACCGGTCTGGGCCGGTTCAGCCTCGTTGGGACCACCGTCCGCCGGGTGGACTTGCCCGAGCACCTCCTGGCTGACGAGCATCACCAGACCCTTGATGGACAGAAGGTCTATCTCGCCACGACCGTCGGCTCCGGGTGTGTCTTGGGTGCCGAGCCGACAATGACGGCCGGGACCGACGACCTG
>JBDTIR010000124.1:0-4352 GCA_039936275.1 Isosphaeraceae bacterium
GGCCGGGCGGAGGGGGTCAATGGTCGGCCAGCATGGTTGGATTCCGGCCGGAGGTCGGTGTATACTCGTCGGCTGAACCTGCTCCCAAAGGAGTCGGACGGAGACGAGCCTGGAGAGACGATTCGAAGGGGACGTATGAACGCACCGCAAACCGCCGAGATGCCGGCCAGGGCTGCGCGCGACTTGACTCCGCTCCTGCACCGGCTGATCGAGAACGTTAGCTCGGTCGTCCTGGGCAAGACCGAGGTGATCCGCCTGGCGGTCGTCGCTCTTCTGGCCGAGGGGCACGCCCTGATCGAGGACGTGCCGGGGGTGGGCAAAACCCTGCTGGCCAGGGCCCTGGCCGCGAGTATTGATTGCACCTTCCGGCGGGTCCAGTTCACACCTGACTTGCTGCCGTCAGACATCCTCGGCTCGAGCATCTATAACTCAGCCTCCGGAGAGTTCGTCTTCAAACCCGGGCCGATCTTCGCCAACGTGATCCTGGCCGACGAGATCAACCGGACCACCCCCAGGACTCAGAGCGCCTTGCTGGAGGCGATGAGCGACCAGCAAGTGTCGGTCGAAGGCAAGACCTATCTGCTTGATCCGCCGTTCCTGGTCCTGGCGACACAGAACCCGTTCGAGTTCGAAGGCACCTATGTCTTGCCCGAGAGCCAGCTCGATCGGTTCATGATCCGCTTGCACATGGGCTACCCGGTTCGCTCTGAGGAGCGGCGGATCTTGACCAGCCACCGAGGCGGCGAACCCGTGCAAGACCTGCGGCCGGTCCTGACCGCCGACGAGGTGATCCAGCTTCAGCAGGCCGTCCGCGCCGTGCGAGTCGACGACGCGATCGCCGACTACCTCATGGACATCGTCCACGCGACCCGAGAGAGCGAAGAACTCCACGTCGGAGTCAGCACCCGGGGGGCCCTGACCCTCTACCGGGCCTCACAAAGCCTCGCCCTGGTCTCCGGCCGCGATTACGTGGTGCCCGACGACGTCAAGTCGTTGACCGTACCCGTCCTGGCGCATCGGGTCGTCGGCAAGTCGTTCCTCCAGGCCGGCGAGTTCCACGCGGCCGAGGGGATCATTCGCGACCTGGTCGACCGCGTGCGCGTGCCGTCGTGACCAACGAAGCCAAGGACGGCCGAGGCCCTGGTCCTTTGAACTTCAACTTACTTAGATATGAATATTTATTTAAAATTTCGTGACCATGGGCTTGTATGATCCATCGGAACCTGGAAGTCCTGGATTCACGATCGGATCACAACGTCTTTCGAGGGGGGCGATCGGGCATGAGATCGCCGCGAAGACTGGGGAACCTCGCCCGATGGGTGGCTCGGGGGTTCTTGCCCAACCAGCGACTGCGCTGGACGCGCGAGGGGCGAACCTACATCCTGGTCTGGTTGGGGCTGCTCGGCGCGGGCTTGTACCAGCAGAACAACCTCTTGCTTTTGACGGCCGGGTTGGCGGCCGGGCCGATCGCGGCGTCGGTGCTCGTCAGCGCGGCGATGGTCCGCCGCGTGCGGGTGACGAGGCGGGCCCCGACGTATGTCTTCGCTGGGGACGCCTTGACCCTGGATTACACATTGATGAACGACCAGCGCAGGACCGCCGCGCTGGCCCTCGACGTCGAGGACGATCTGGCACCGGTCGATCGGGCGATCCCGGGGGCGGCGCGGCGAACCCCTCGGGTCGTGTTCGCCAGGGTGCCCGCGAAGGGTCGGCGGCGGGTGCGCTGGGAAGCGACGGCCCCGGTTCGTGGACGCTATCAGTTCGAGGCGGTCGACCTGATCACAAGGGCCCCGTTTGGCCTCCTGGAGCGGCGGTTGACGGTAGCGAGCCCCGACGACCTGATCGTCTATCCCACGGTCGGCCAGCTTTCGAGGCGCTGGCAGCAGGCGCACCGCGAGGCCACCGAGTCTCGTCGCGGCCGAAGGCATGACCGTACCGCCAGGCAGCAAGAGTATCACGGCCTGCGCGACTATCGGCCCGGAGACAACCTGCGTTCGATCCACTGGCGGACCTCGGCGAGGGTGGGCCAGTTGATGGTCAAGGAGTTCGAGCAGCAGAACGATCAAGATCTGGCGGTCCTGGTTGACCCCTGGCTGCCCAGGAGTAAGGTGACGGCTGAGCAGCGCGAAGCCCTGGAGGCGGTGGTCCGGTTCGCCGCGACGGTCTGCCTGGAGACCTGCCGGCACTCGGGCCGCAGGCTCTTGCTCGGCTGGACCGGGGCGTCGCCGGGAATCCGCCAGGGGCCTGCGTCGGTGCGAGTCTTGCACGAGCTGCTCGAAGTCCTGGCCACGATGAGGCCGGCGACTGAAGGCGGGCTGGCGGCCTTGCTCGACGTGGTGCCTCCGTCCGCCTTGCGTGACTCGTTTCTGGTCGTCGTCTCGACCAGGCCGATCCAGTGGATGGAAGAGACCGAGCGCTCAACGAGACTCTCAGGGCCGACCGGGCGCGGCCTGGCGGGCCGGGTCCTGGTGCTCGACGCTTCCAAGGGCGACCTGGACGACATGGTCCGCTACGACGTCCGGACGTCGGCTGCCACCGGGATCTTGCGTGAACCAAAGCGCGATGGAGGACCGCGGCCATGAGCTTCTCGGCCATCTATCGGCTCAGCCTTTACATCATGCTCTTCCTGGCGTCAATGGTTTTGGTCCTCGACGCCGGGGAGACGACGTTCGACCGGCTCCATCCGTTGTTCGTGGCCGTCGCGGGCGTCACCGCGTTCCTGACGGCCGACCGTTATCCAGGACGAGGGCTCTCGCGCGGCATGGCCAACGTCCTGGCCCTGACGGCGGGCCTGGCGGCGTACATCGAGAACCAGCTCGAGGTCAACCTCGCCCTGGCGATCGGCTTCTGGCTGGTCTATCTGGCCATCATCAAGATGTTCCTGCCCAAGAGCCTCAAGGACGACTGGTACTTGTTCCTGATCGGCCTGGTCCAGGTCGTCATCGGCACTTTTCTCGGACATAGCGACCAGATCGGACTCTGGCTCCTGGCCTGGGCCCTGTCGGCGCTCTGGGCCCTGGGCCTGTTCTACCTCCACCGTGAGGCCGTACGCGCCGGGGCCGATCCAGGGGCCACGATGACCCCGATGCCTGACCGGCGAGCGCCGTATCCAGGCTTGCTCGATGGGCCGTTCCTGTTCGCCTCGATCCGGGTGGCGGCGACGACCCTGACCCTCGGCGGCGCGATCTTCCTGCTCATGCCCAGGTGGAACAGCCAGGTCGCCAGCCAGCGGGGGATACCGACCGCCAGGCACCTGACGGGCTTTTCCGACCGCGTCCGGCTGGGCCAGATCGGCGAAATCCTTGAGAACGACGCCGTGGTCATGACCATCGAGTTGTTTCAAGGCGGCGAGCGGATCGCCCCGCCCGAGGAACTGCTCTGGCGAGGCGTGGTCTTGTCGTCCTATCAAGGCGGACAGTGGTCGCGAACCGATCAAACCTTGAATCCGCTGTTCACCCACCAGGTCGGCGGCCCAGCGATCGTCCGCCAGCGGATCAGGATGGAACCGACCGACAGCCGCGTGCTGTTCGCCTTGCGGCCGGTGATGAACGCCAGGGCTCCGGAGGGCGATACGGTGTTCCTTGAGCCGTTCGACGGTTCGATCTCACGAGCCGACTCGAACAGCAGGCGTCCGTTCGAGTACGAGGCGACGTCCGCCCTGGACCACCGGACCCAGCCCGGAGAATATCTTCCCGAGGACGACTCCTGGCAGTTCACCAACCGTGGCCGACGACGACGCCAGCTCGCCCCCGAACTGCTGTCGATTCCCGAGACTCCCAAGGGGTTGAAGGCTCGCTTGCGGACGATCGCCGAGCCCGTCGTCGCCGCGATTCCCGAGGACGACGTGGCCGGGCGAGCCAGGGCGCTGGAGGCCTACTTGAGCGACTCCGGGCGGTTCTCATACTCGCTCCGTATGGATCGCTCCGACCCGTCGCTCGACCCGGTCGAAGACTTCCTGGTCAACGGCCGCCAGGGGCACTGCGAATACTTCGCCAGCGCCCTGGCCCTGCTCTTGCGTTCGGTCGACATCCCGTCAAGGCTGGTCAATGGGTTCAAAGGGGGAGATTGGAACGCTCTGGGGCAAGTGCTCTACGTGCGGCAAAAGCACGCGCATAGCTGGGTCGAGGCCCTCTTGCCGCCCCTTGATTTCGACCAGCCGCCGGACTGGCTGACGCTCGACCCCAGCCCGCCCAGAGAACGCGACGAGGTCGTGGCGCGCGTCAGCACGATGCCCAAAAGCTTCCGCGCCGTGACGGATTACCTCCGGTATATCTGGGTCTTCTACATCGCGGGATTCAACCCGGAACGCCAGAGCCAGGCCGCCACCCAGATCAAGGCGGTCAGAAGCAAGA
>JBDTIR010000125.1:0-4214 GCA_039936275.1 Isosphaeraceae bacterium
GCGTCGCGGTCGGCAACCCTTGCGAGCCGCACGGCGCCGACCTCAAGCAAGGGCCGGTGTCGTCGGACGCGGGGCGTGGCGATTTGGAGGGAGTGGATTTCGAGCGACGGTCGCAACAGCACGCGTCGGCTCGGCAGACTTTCTCGCACGCGCAATCGTGTTTCGTCGCCGCAGTTTGGTCGGCCGTCACCGAAACGGCCTGCGCCTCGGTCCCGATCAGGCACACCATGACTAGCACCAGCAAGAACCGGAGACCGGCTCGGCTGGGGCAAAGGTGTGAGTTCACGGGTCGCACGGCTAAGACTTTCGTGGGTGTTGACGTCTCAATTGATTGCGCCGAGTGTTAACAATCGGACGAGCCCCATCGTGCCCATCGAGACGGTCGGCGTCAAGCACCAACCCCGCGAGTTCTTTTGGAAATCCGTGCTCATGGTCACTCAATCTCGCTCGTCGGACGCGAGAATGGCCCCAGTCTCGCCGATCCTTTCCTAACAGCCGTGGACGTTCCCCAGGCGCCGATTGGCGATGCCAGGGATTTCCGCTCACGATAGAATGGGCGCAGACTCACCGGAGAAAATCACCAATGCGATTGTTGAGGCAAGCGATCCTGTCGACCGGCTTCGTCGTCGGTGCGAGCCTGTCGTTTGTGGGTTCCTCGGCCCATGCCCAGGGGACCGGACTGGGGGGATACGGGGCGAGAGAGGGCGGCGGGCCGAGCGCCGGCGCCGGAGGTAGCAGCGTCGCCGCCTTCGGCGGTCGATTCGGGGCGGAGATCCCGTCCGGCGGCACGAGCGGCGGGCTCTCCTTCCGGTCGCGTCAGCCTGCCTTGATGAACAGCACGCGGACCACATTCAGCATCGGCCCGATGGGCGGTGGGACGTCTAGCGGCCTGGGGAGGCGTCGTTTCGTCCTCGAAGGTCTCGATGCGTCGGGCGGCTTGGGCCCGGGCGGCGGCATCCGGCGGCGGACCTCGGCCGCGAGCCCCCCGAGAGTAATGCCGCCCAATTTCGGCTCCCCGTTCCGACAGCCGCCAAGCCTGGTGGCCCCTTCCTCCCCCTTTTGAGGACTGGCACGTTAAGTTCGTTCACTTCGCACTCAAGGGCAACAAAGTCAATACCTTTGCAAATAATCAACACCGCAGCCGCGCGATTGTCAATCTGGCGAATCCCGCCTTGACCGGCCCTTGAGAACTTCCCATACTGTCGATGCCGATGGGTCTCTTCCTGGCCATTTCGGCATGAATGAGCGAGAGCGTGGAAACGTGTAGGGGACCTCGCGAATCCGCATTGCGAGGGATGGATGTGGTTGCCCATAGACGTCCGGTGGCTTTGGTGAACACGAGCAACGCCTAGCACACCGTCGTCTCGCCGGATCGCATCACGGCTCTATCCCGAGAGACTCGGGTATCATCCGCTGTGCCCGCTATCCGCATCCGAGCATGGAAGCCAAGATTCGCGACTGACCGCCGCGGCGTGGGGATGCCTTGATTTATGTTTAATAACCCGTACTTGCTGGCCTTCGCGGTTGCCTTCATGGGGTGCGTGTTCGCCACGCCGTTGGTGACGCGGTTCGCCACCCGGGTCGGCGCAATCGACCGTCCTGACCAGTTCCGGCGGATCCACAAAGGGGCGGTCCCCCGCCTGGGCGGTCTGGCCCTGGCGGTCGGCCTGGCCGCCAGTGCCCTGACCGTGATCTTCGGCGGGTTCCTTCGTGAGTTGGGCGGCGGGGCCTTCGAGCTGTCAACCTGGTGGAGCAAGCAGTGGGCCGTTTTCCTGGCCGCCGCGATCATCCTGGCCGTCGGGGTCGTGGACGACACACGGGGCATGCGGCCTCGGGTCAAGCTGCTTGGCCAGGCGCTCGCGGTGCTCGTTCTGGTCGTGGGAGGAACCCAGATCAATCATGTCGCGATCTTGGGCCTCCATTTCGACCTGACCCAGCCGGGAATCTCCATCCCCATGATCGGCGGCACGGCGCAAATCGGCCTGCCCAGCCTGGTCGTCACGATGGTCTGGTTCCTGGGCTGCATGAACATCTGGAACCTGATTGACGGCATGGACGGCCTGGCCTCAGGCGTCGGGTTCCTGGTCAGCGGCACCTTGATGCTGGTAGCGCTCTGGCAAGACAACATTGGCTCGGCGGTCCTGGCCGCGTCGCTGGCCGGCTGCCTGGCCGGTTTCTTGCTCTATAACTGGCACCCGGCCTGTATCTTCCTGGGCGACAGCGGCAGTCTCCTGATCGGGCTTTTGATCGGTGTGATCGGAGTCCAGCACTCGCTCAAGGGAACGACAACCGTCACCATCCTGTTCCCGATCCTGGCGATGGGGTTGCCGATCTCCGACACGGCGATGGCGATCTTCCGGCGCTGGGTGCGCAACCTCCCCTTGACGGCCGCCGACCGCCGCCACGTCCATCATTTGCTGATCGGCCTGGGCCTGAACCCGCGCCAGGCGGTCATCTACCTCTATATCTTCTCGGCCTTCCTCTGCGGCGTGGTCTTGCTGGGCGTGTCCCTGCATAGCGAGATCCTGGCCCTCTTACTGGGCCTCTCGGGCTGCCTGGCCTTCCTGCTGATCCTGACCAGCCGACGCGACGAACTGGCCCAGTTGCGCGACGATCTGAACGCCCGCTTGCAACGCGGCCGACAAGAGCGATTCGCGGCCCGAACCGCCTGGGAAGCCATCCAGAAGGTCGAACTCTGCGAGGACCATGAACGCATCTGGGAACTGATGCTGGAAACCGCCCGCACCCTTGGCTGCGACATGGTCCGCATGAGTTGCCACCGCCAGGGGCGCACCATCCTGCGACGCACCAGCGAAACCGACGACCCGATCGAAACCTGGCCAGGCGTGTCGGGGCCGACCGCCACGTTCCGACTGCCTAGCGGGCACGACCTGCTCCTGACCGTCGCCTTGCACCAGGCGGGCGGTTCGACCCTGGCGGCGGACATTGCTTTCCGGTTCCTGCAACGACTGGCTCTGGCCACGGCCGAACGGCTCGAACGCCTGCTGGATGCGTCCCCGGCCGCCGACCAACTGGAGGACATCGCCCCCCTCGCCAACGAGGCCCTGACCGCATCGGGACCGTTCCCACCCCCTCGTGGTCTACCGGTCTGAGCCGCTTTTTGCCGTGATACGCATCGATTGACAGGAGAGGTGTTGATTCATGGATCGAATCATCCAGCCGTATCCCGGCCCAAATTCCGGGGCCCCAGCCCGCCCCGTTGCCTTGCCCGTGCCGGGAGTAGGGGTGATTGTCTCCACCCCTGCGGCTAAGTCGGCCGCCGACTTCGTTCGCGCCCTGCGGCGGCGGGTCTGGCTGGTCTTGCTCGTCGCCCTGGTTGTGATCGTGCCGGCCGCGATCCTGGTGATCCGTCAGCCGGATCGGTATCGAGCCACCGCGCAGATCGAGATCAACCCGCCCAAATTCGACCCGGCCCTGGCCGGTCTCCTGGTCCACGGCAGCCCGACGCCGCTCGACCGCGACTCAATCGATAAATACGTGCCCAACCGGCTGGCCATCCTCAAAGGGCGGGCCCTGGCTGAGAAGGTCGTCGGCGACCCGTCTCCAGCGGTCCGCGCGGTGCTTGGCCCCGGGGGCGACCCCGCCGCCGAGTTGATCAAGGGGCTCACGATCGTCCGCCTGCCGGGGACGAATGTTTTTGACATCCATCTCGACGGCCGCGATCCGGCGTGGGTCGCCACCATGCTTAACGCCCTGATCGATCAGTTCAAAAAAGGGGCCCGGTACGATAGCAAGGCCGCGATCGACCTGTCGATCCAGAACGCGACCAAGAGCCAGGAAAAACTGGAGCGAGGAGAGATCGATGGCCTGCGAACCCTGGAACGGAAGATCGACGATCTGGTCCTCTCCGAACCGATCTTCGCGCCCAACGGGTCGAACATCCTTGAAGAGGAATTACTGCTCAAGAAATCGATCCTGACCCAGAAGCAATTCCGGTTTGACGATCTGACGCACCAACAACAAATCACCCAGCTTTATCCGAACCTGAACGCCCAAGGGGCCGCATCGCCTGCTCAGCACCAGATCGACAAGCTGCTCGCCCTCAAGGAGCAACTGGTCGAGCAGTCGTACAAGGTCACCCGGATCGCACGCAATCCCCACACCGACCCCGTTGCGCAACAGCTCGCTCGCAAGATTCACGACGTTGCCGCGGAACTCGACCACTTGCAAAACCAGCCGGTCGCGATCGCCCC
>JBDTIR010000126.1:0-3277 GCA_039936275.1 Isosphaeraceae bacterium
GGCGATGATGCCTACCTACGCCGCGAGGTCGTCCAGGCGATCGTCCGACGCGCCCTCGGCGGCGAGGCCGATGAGATGGCGGTCTCCCGGTTCCCGGGCGACCAGGCCCCCCTGGCCGACGTGCTCGACGAGGTCCGGACCTTGCCGTTTCTGGTCAGGCGTCGGGTCGCGGTCGTCGAAGGGGCTGACCCGTTCGTGACCAAATACCGCAAAGGTCTGGAAGAATACGCCGAAGCGCCCGCCAGTTCGGGAACCCTGGTCCTGGTCGTGAAGACCTGGCCGTCGAGCACCAAGCTGGCCAAGCGGTTCGAAAAAATCGGCCTGGCCATCGACTGCAAGGCGCCGACGGAGCGCGAGCTGCCCGCTTGGCTGGCGACCCTGGCCAAGTCCAAAGGTCTGAATCTGGACCGCGATGCCGCCAGCCTGATGGTCGAACTGGTCGGCGCCGAGGTCGGACTCCTGGCCGCGGAACTGGACAAGCTGGCGACCTATGTCGGCCGTCGAGCGTCGATCCGCCGCGACGACGTGGCCAAAATGGTCGGCGCCGGGCGGGTCGAGACCATTTGGAAGATCCTCGACGCCGCCACCACCGGCGCGGCCGGGCAGGCGCTCGATGATCTCGACCGTCTCTTGATCGCGGGCGAGCACCCCGTCGGTTTACTGGCCGCCTTGACATCGTCGCTTCGCAAAGTCCATCACGCCGGGGAGTTGCGTCGGGCTCGCCGCGACTTGAAGGACGCTTGCCGAGAAGCGGGCATCCCCTCGTACCCGGGGGCCATCGACAAGGTCCAGAAACAGCACGCCCACCTTGGCCCGCGACGGGTCGCCCACCTGCCCGCCCTCTTGCTCCAGGCCGACCTTGACCTGAAGGGCTCATCCACCCTGCCCCCCCGTGTTATCCTGGAACGCCTGATCGTCCAACTTGCTCGACCTCGTGACGATTAATCTTCCTCCTTGGATCTCCCGCCATGTCACGATCTTGCCTGGTTGTGTGCGTGATCTTGCTCACTCCGTTTGCCGCCCAGGCTGGGCCCGCCAAGGTGCCGGTTGATCTCGCCTGGCGACCCGACGGCCATCTGGTTGTGGCCCTGCGCGACGGCAAGGCCCTGGCCGTCATCGAGCCCGGATCGTGGCGGGTCGAGGCTGAATGGCCCTTGCCGATCCGTCCTACATCGTTGGCCGTAGTCAAGGACGGCTCGGCCGTTCTGGTCGGCGGCACCGACGGCGAATGCCTGGTTGTCGGCAACGACGGCCGGGTGGTTCGACACCTGGAGCGCGGTCGTGGCCCGACCCGGGTCTTGCCCCTCGCGGACGGCCAGGCGATCGTGGCCTCTCAGTGGGACGACTCGGCTCGCCTGGTGGACTGGAACGAAGGGCGAACCCTCGTTAACCACCCCCTACCCTTTCCGCCCGGGGCGATGGTCCAGACTCCCGACGGGCGCGTGATCGTGGCTGATGCGTTCCAGGGGAACCTGGTGGAGTTCGAGCCCGCCCTGGTCGGCTCGACTCGGCTTTTGAAACTCGACGGGGTCAATCTGCACACCTTGGCGATCTCCGGCGACGGTCGGGAGTTGCTGATCGGCCACATGGCGAAGGCGGGTGCGTCGCCGATTAGCCGGACCAACATCGACTGGGGCCTGGTCTATTCCAGTAAGCTGAGCGCCTTGCGACTCTCCGAGTTCGGCGTGACCGGGCGAACGCTCAACGTCCGCCGCCTCACGCTCGACGGTTCCGGCCACGGCGCGGCTGACCCTTCGGCCCTGGCCGTCAGCCCCGATGGAACCAAGCTGCTTCTGGCCTTGGCCGGGGCCCATCAGGTTTTGTTGATCGACCGCAATCTCGGGGCCAAGGCGAACGCTGACCTTCTCCCCTTGGGCGACAGCCAGAAACTTAAGGACCTTGAGGTTGGCCGGTCGCCGGTCGCCCTGCGTCTCGACCCTTCGGGCCATTTCGCAGTGACTGCGGATTCCATGTCCGACACCCTGACCGTGCTTCAAATGAACGGATTTTCAATCATCGCAACCGTGGCGCTCAACCCCGGGCCGGTTGAACGAACCCCCGAGCAGCGGGGCGAGGCGGCCTTTCACGACGGCCGCAGCGCGCTCGACCGCTGGATGAGTTGCGCCAGTTGCCACGCCGGTGGACATACCAGCGGTCTGACCTTCGACACCAACGGCGACGGCGGCTATGGAGCGGCCAAGGACATTCCGACCCTGCTTGGTTGCGGTCTCACCGCTCCTTATTCCTGGATCGGCCGGTTCGCCACGCTTGAGGCGCAGATCGCGGAGTCGCTCGATACCAGCCTGCGCGGCCCCGGGGCCCAACCCGGTCAGGTGGACGATCTTGCGGCATTCCTCCACTCCCTGGAACCTGCTCCGGCTCGCCGGTCGTCCGACGATCCCGCCGCCCTCCGGGGCAAGGACGTCTTCCAGATCCGAGGGTGCGACGCCTGCCACGTTCCGCCGACCTACACCAGTCCCGTTCGCCGCGACGTCGGCCTGACCGACGGCCCCGACGGCAACCGCAGGTTTAACCCGCCTTCGCTCCGAGGCGTCTCCCGATCGGCCCCCTATCTCCACGACGGCCGGGCCGAGACCTTGAACGACGTGCTTCAAATCCACCACCCTGGCACGGAAGACACCCCCTGGGACCAGGGTGAGGCCGACGACCTGGCGGCGTTCCTGGAATCACTCTGACCGAACCGAGTCAATAGGTGATCGCTGCGGTGCAGCTTCAACCAAACAAGGAGGCAACCACTTTGCAATTCCGGGTCACAATCAGTCAGGACGAAGACGGCGTCTTCGTGGCCGAGGTTCCCGCCTTGCCCGGCTGCCTCTCGCAAGGCGGAACCAGGTCCGAGGTCATCGAAAACATCAAAGGCGCCATCGTCGCTTATCTCGAAAGCCTGAAGGCCCATTCCGAGCCGATCCCGCCGCCGATCTCCGAGGAGATCGTGGAGGTCCACATTTGAGTGGGTTGACTTGGATTTTAATAAACACAAATTATTATTGTAATAAGTAGTTTTGTATGAATCACTGCGTCGCCAAGATCCTTGAACTGGTTGCTCGGGGGGTGGACGACCGCCGCGCCTTGCTGCAACTTGGCTATAACCTGGGCAGACTGAGCGAACTGACCGGCCTGGGGCGCGAGCCCTTCTGGGACCGCTGGAAGGAGGCTGTGGCCTGCTGGGACCGCGCGGAGCTGGACGCCTTGGCCCGGCAGTTGCAGGCGGAATCGGTCGCCTGGACCGAACGACCTGCCGAAGGGATGGCGGCGC
>JBDTIR010000127.1:0-6817 GCA_039936275.1 Isosphaeraceae bacterium
TGACCAGCCGAGGGCCGGCGATCTATCGGCAGAAGCGTCTGGGACGCGACGGCCAGCCGTTCATGATTTACAAAATCCGCTCGATGACGCACGATTGCGAGCGACACACCGGCCCGCGCTGGGCCACGGCCAATGATTCTCGGGTCACGCCGGTGGGGGTGATTTTGAGACGGACGCACCTGGACGAACTGCCGCAGTTGTGGAACGTCTTGCGGGGTGAGATGAGCTTGATCGGACCTCGCCCGGAGCGGCCTGAGTTCGCCGGCCCCCTGGAACAAGCTTTGCCTAACTATCGCGACCGGGTCCGGATCCGGCCGGGAATCACCGGGTTGGCGCAGGTCCAACTGCCTGCCGATAGCGACCTGGAGAGCGTCCGCCACAAGCTTGCCTGCGACTTGCTCTACATTGATCGGATGAACCCGACGCTCGATCTGCGCATCCTGGCGGCGACCTTGACGAAAGTCCTGGGCGTCTCGTTCGCAACCTCCGTCGCCCTCTTGAAGTTGCCGACCCCGCCGATTGACGGGTCTGCCGATTGACCTTTGGGTGCCTTTGCGGCAGGTTGCGCGAACCACCGCTCCTGTCGAACGGAAGCATGATTCGGACGAGGCTCGACTTGAGCCGTTCCCCCCCGAATCCGTCGATCCCGATCCGAGCCCAAGCTCGTAGCCGTCCTCAACGCCGAGGACCAATTCGAAATGCCTTCACGCTGAACTAACGATGACGGTCGTCTTGCTCGGGTCCAACGACCTCGCGCCGCCACCTTGCGTTACTGACGCACGGTAACCCCTTGGGTATCCGCGGCGAAAAAGCCGGCATAGTCTGCCTCGTCGCCGTGATTGCTCGAAATCACTCCTCTGAGCACGATGGCGTTGATCGAACCGGGGACGACGCAGTCATCAATCGTTGGGTCATTGGCGGCGTCATAAGGAGGAGCGGTGAAGTCTCTGCCTGCAGGCTTGTCATACGTGTTGAAGCCGCCATCCCCCGGGACGTTGGTGCAAGACATCGAGACCGTTCCATCACCCCCGTAGGGTTTGACCCCGGCCGCCACGACCGCATCGGTCAAGGTGCCCGTGATCACAAGCCCGCTGATCGACGAGCCAAGGTTCAAGACATCCTGACGGTCCAGACCTGCCACGATCCGAGCCGGCATGCCCAAGGGGTTTGTGGGGCGATCCGAGACCACGTCGCCGCAGATGGTCAGGTTCCTGATCTGCACCCCGGCGCGAATCTCCGAGTTATAGACCGCAACCGGGCCGTCGGGACCGATGTTGCAACCTGGCACAGTGGTCGGCTTACTGCCGTCGATCAAGATCCCGGCAGAGAGGATGCTGTCAAAGAGACCGTGGACGAGATCAACCCCCAGGATGTTCTTGCCGACGTCGATATCGGCGTGGTCCACGCTTCCACGCCCTGGCCGTGCGCCCAAGACTCGAAGGTTCCCCAGATTCAGGCCGACGACCAGATCTCTTGCCGATCGTCCCTGCCCTTGGAAGGTTCCGGTCACGGAGACCAGGTCCAGGTTGCCGCCGACCCTGATCGAGCCGCCGCCCGAGGTATCCAGGTCGCCGATCACGTTCAAGACATCAAGGTTACGGCCGACGGTCAGCGAACCGGCCGAGGCCAGAACGAGGTCGCCGCCAACCTCCAGGCCGCCTGGAGGAATCATACTTTGCGGGTCGAATTGCCTGTCCCGGAACGTCGAGAAATCACGCCCCACGTCGAATCGCCCGCCCTGGAGCACTGAGAACTTACCGCCGACGCGCACCGTGCCGACCAGGTCGCGACCGACCAGAAACGCGCCGCCGTCGATCAGGAATGGGCCGCCGATCGTCACGTCGGCATGCAGGTCACCGTTGGTCTGGATCTGTCCGCCAGGGCTGAGCGTCACGCCGCCGCCCACGGTCAACGGGGCCAAACCGGACAGGTTCAAGGCCCCTCCTTGGGCGGTCAGGTCGCCTCCAAGCCACACAGGTCCAGCCGTGTTGACCTGGCTGGCGATGATGGCCAGGCGACCGCCGACCAGGATCGACGCCGCGTTGATCTGGCTCCCTGTGGCCAAGATGCCGACGCCGACGGTCAACGGCCCGGTGTCCAGTCGGCTGCTGTCGAGCCCCAGACCCCCGCCCACGGAAAGCGGCCCCGTTCCTTGCCAGAGTCCGCCAAGGCCGAGAATCATATCGCCGCCGATGCTGATCGGCGCTGACGGTCCCGCGATCGTCACGCCAGTCCCCAGAACGGTCAGGCTGCCGCCGATCTGGCCCCCCTTGGTCAGACCCCCTTGGATCTCGATCCGGCCGTCAGGTCCGATTGAGACGTTCCGTTTGACGTCAAGCTCCGCCAGGTTTCCCTGGACCTCGATCCGGCCCATAGGGCCGATCGCGTCGAACTTGAGGCTGTCCACCGGCCCTTTCAGCGGTGTGACCGGGCCGTTGAGGTCGGCCGAGTCATACGCCTGGAATGAACCAAGCTCGCCAGATCGAACATCGATTCGGGTGATCTCGAGCGGGTTTCCGCCAAATCTGGCGTGAGTCCGCCCCTGATTAAGCGTCACCTGGCTGATCTCGGTGGTGCCCGAGAGGGTGATCGCGACCCGCCCTCGGCCCACCATCTTGGCTCGCACCGACCCCGGCCCACTGACCTTGAGCTGATACGCAGTCCCGGTCCCGGCCCGGACTTCCTGAAATTGAGGCGCTAGATCGATCCCCTTGGGCAAGAGCCTGGACAGCATCGTTCGCTCTTCCAGCGGTTCCACCTGGACCGTCGCCGTCCGCGTCTTCCGCGCCTTGACGGCTCTGGTTGGCTCTGGGCTGGGAGGCCGGTGCTGCTCTTGGCGGTCCACGATCATCGTCCCGGCACTCCTTCAAAAACGCCTCGCTTGTCGCCTTCAATACCAACCAGGATCCATCAGGATGCGCCGTCGGCCCAACGGTCGAGCTTCAACTCCCTTCGCCAAACGCAAAAGAGCGATCCGTGTTCGCCCTTTGACAACAGAATCGGATCATTCCCGTCGAGCCATGAGCCGAAGCCACTTGAAGCCTTGAGATCAATGGCCGACGAGTGATCCGATCTTCCTCGTTGAGTGGAGAGATCACCCCTGAGAAAAAAGGGGTTGACCGTTCGTCATGGGTTGGTAAAATATCTTGCCTGCGATCCTCACAGTCTCTCCGAGTCTCATGCATGCCGCACACCATTCCCTATTGAGCCGGCCGGCTCACCCGAACCCGGTGTGCTCCCGTCGCCCTTTTTTTCGATTTTGACGTAACATTACCGACCCGTTTCGTGATGACGGGTTGGTCGCCCTGTACCGTAAACCGACATTGAGATCGGTCGGCCCCTTTTGGATTTCAAATCGAGGGCGACTGGTCCTTTCGAAGGCAAAGACGCGAACGCCCATGGAAGACCTCCGCAACGTCCGGAACATCGGGATCTCCGCACACATCGACTCGGGTAAGACCACGCTCACCGAGCGCATCTTGTACTATTCGGGCAAGATCCACTCGGTCAAGGAAGTCCGGGGCGAAGGGGCGACCATGGACTCCATGGAGCTTGAGAAGGAGCGCGGGATCACGATCAGCTCGGCCGCGACCACCGTCTCGTGGCGAGATAAAAAGGTCAACATCATTGACACGCCTGGTCACGTTGACTTCACCGTGGAGGTCGAGCGGTCGCTCCGCGTGCTCGACGGTGCGGTTCTGGTGCTCTGCGCCGTGGCTGGCGTGCAGTCGCAGTCGATCACCGTTGACCGCCAGATGAAGCGGTACGCAATCCCTCGCCTGGCGTTCATCAACAAAATGGACCGCACCGGTGCCAATCCGAACAACGTCGTCGCGCAGCTCGAAAGCAAGCTCGGCCTGACCGCTATTCCGCTTCAGCTCCCCATCGGCTCGGAGATGAACTTCGAAGGGGTCATTGACCTCATCACTCGCGAGGCCGTCTACTTCGAAGGGGCCAAGGGGGACGAGGTCCGCCGCGCGCCGATCCCCGCCGAACTCAACGAGGCCGCCGAGCGCGCCCGCCAGGGGATGCTTGAGGCCCTGTCGATGGTCTCCGACGAGATCATGGAACTCCTGCTCGAAGAGCAAGAGGTCCCGCTTCCCTTGATTCATCTGACGATCCGGGACGCGACCATCGCCCACCAGATCTGCCCGGTCCTGGTCGGGTCGGCCTACAAGAACAAAGGGGTGCAGTGCCTGCTCGATGCGGTCTCCGCCTACTTGCCCAGCCCGCTCGATCGCGAGGTCATTGTCAAAGACATTAATAACGGCATGGCCGAGCTGCCCCTGGCCCCCGACCCCGACGCCGGCATGGTCGCCATGGCCTTCAAACTCGTCGAAGAGCCGTTCGGCCAGATCACGTTCATGCGGATCTACCAGGGGACGATCAAGAAGGGCCAGTTCTACTACAACAGCCGCCAGCGCAAACGAGGGCGGATCAGCCGCATCCTCCGAGTTCACTCCGACGTCAAGGAAGACATTGATTCAGCAGGCGCCGGCGACATCATCGCCGTCATGGGTATCGAACCGGCCACCGGCGACACCTATTGCGAGGAAGGCACGAACGTCTCGCTCGAAAGCATCTACGCCGCCGAGCCGGTCATCGACCTGGCCATCTCGCCCAACAAGCGGGCCGACCAGGACAAGCTCGGCAAAGCCCTGAACCGCTTCATGCGCGAAGACCCGACCTTCCGAGTCCACCAGGACAAGGAAACCAGCGAGACCATCATCTCCGGCATGGGTGAATTTCACCTGGAAATCTATGTCGAACGGATCAAACGCGAATACAAGGTCGATTACACCGTCGGCATGCCCAAGGTCAGTTACCGCGAAGCGCCGACCAAGCTGACGACGTTCAACTACAAGCACCGCAAGCAGACCGGCGGCTCTGGTCAGTACGCCCACATCGTCGGCTTCATGGAACCCTTGCCCGAGGATTCCCCCGAGTCGTTCATCTTTGTGAACAAGGTCACGGGCGGTCGCATCCCGGTCGAGTATATCCCCTCGGTCGAGAAGGGGTTCAAAGACTCACTGCACAAAGGTCCCGTCGCCGGTTACGAGGTGCTCGGGGTCAAGATGACCCTGGAGGACGGCTCATACCACGACGTGGACTCGTCCGACATGGCCTTCCAGATCTGCGCCCGCGACTGCTTCCGCGAGACCTTCCGCAAGGCCGATCCGGTCTTGCTGGAACCGATCATGCGGGTCGAAGTCGAGACCCCGACCGAGTTCCAGGGGCCCGTCACCGGCCAGGTCTCCTCGAAGCGCGGCGTGATCCTGGGAACCGAGGCCCGCGAAGGCTTCGCCGTGATCACCGCCGACGTGCCGCTCTCGGAAATGTTCGGCTACTCCAACGACCTGCGGAGCATGACCCAGGGCAAAGGGTCGTTCAGCATGGAGTTCCTCAAATATCAGCGCCTCCCTTCGCGCATGCAAGAAGAGGTCGTCAAGAAGGCCGAGGCCGAGAAAGCCCTCGCCAAGGCCTGAGCAAGTCGTTGGCCGACAGGTTCGCCTGCCCGCTTTCCAAGACGCCCGCCTGTTCGATGGTTCTGCCATCGAACAGGCGGGCGTCTCTCAATTCAGAGGCAACAAGGTTTATCGCCACAACCTTTCGAAAATCTTTCGAAAGGTTATTGTCGTCAACGAGAGCGCGCGTTACGATCCAAAGATCGAAGGGAATCGATACAGTAATGGGTGTGCTGAGGTTCGCTTTGTAAGCACGTCGCCGCGTCAAGCGGCGGATCGAGACTCGACGGATGCGGATTCGAGCCGAAGAGGAACCTGATTGGACTGAGGTCCACGCCGTCCATGTCTCCGCGTTTGAGAGACGCGCCGAGACCGACCTTGTGGATGCGCTTCGCGGGCAAGCCGAATCCGTCGTCTCGCTGGTCGCGGAACGCGGCGGGACGATTGTCGGGCACATTCTATTCACTCTCGTAATCCAGACGGGACGTCATGATCTCAAGATCATGGGCCTTGCACCGTTGGGGGTTGATCCCCGTCACCATCGGCAAGGTGTCGGCTCAGCCTTGGTACGCGCGGGTCTTGAGCCGTGCCGAGGGCAGGGGGTCGCCGCCGTCGTCGTGCTGTGGGGCACGCCGGGTTCGATCCTCGGTTCGGTTTCGCGCCATCAGGCCGCTTCGGGATCGGTTGCGTATATGATGTTGCGAATGATCTTCTCATGGCCGTCGAGCTTCCCCCTGGCACTCTTGCCGCCGCGTCGGGGATGGTCCAGTTTCGCGCTTTGTTCCATCAACTCAAGTGACAGTTTTCCATTCGTTTGAAGGTCTCGACCCCTTGGCGGCGATCAACGGCGGGCCGCCAACGGGGAGATGCTTTGCGTGGCTCTTTGAAGGCCCACTCCCCCCCGGCTCTTGATCGGAGCACATGCGACGCTGGACCCTGGCCAACCGCCCGTTGAAGGAGTCCAAGCCATGAATCGCATGCTCGTCGTTGCCTTGCTGCTGCTGCTTGCCCCGGCCGTCCGCGCGGATTTCTCCTACCCTCCGTTCACCGCTACGATCACCGGAAAGATTACAAGCCTTTCCGGCAACAATGTCATCAACCCGTTCACAGGGCAACCGCTCGACCTGGCTCCGGACCTGTTGGGCATGACCGTCCAGGGCACGTTAACGCAACCCTATCAAGACGGCACTCTTCTACAAACGAACCTGTTTTCTGGTTTCATGCACGGATTTCCAGTCACTTCGGATCAACTCGCGTCTGGAGACCTTGGGAGTGGCGATTTTTACCCAAACGACCCTTACTTCCCGCCGAGCACTCACACCGCAGTGCAACCGTCTGGACTCCCTTATGAT
>JBDTIR010000128.1:0-3142 GCA_039936275.1 Isosphaeraceae bacterium
CGAGGTCACGCAAGCGGTCGCGGCCTGGTTTCGTGGTTCGGAGCCTGGATTAGTGGTTCCAGGGGCGAACGACGCCGATGGCGGCGATGGCCGGGTCGTCGGTCGCGATGAGCTGAAACCGGAGCCCTGGATCAACCGGCACGGCCCGAGAGAGTCGGAGCTTGATGCAGGTGCAAACTCGTTCGTCAAAGGTTCCCAAAGGAATTCGTGATAGGACCGTGGCCTTGACCTCGGCCGTCCTGATCTTGGCCGTCCAGGTTGATCCAGGAAGACAGCGGTCGAGAAACTCGTCGATCGCCTCGGGCTTGACGACCGTCATGAGCGCCTCGACCCGATCAACCTCGCGCGTGTCGGTTATCGGATGGGTGGGCATGGTTCGCTCCTTCTTATGGGGCGGTCGAAGCGGTGGGAAGATCCTACCGGATTACGAATTATGTACAAGTTTATTTTTGTTGAAGGATCGCCGCGGCATAGTTGACCAGATCGCCACGGGTTCGGGAGACCCGGGCCAGGCGGTCGGGGCGGCCGGCGCGCTGGCAGAGCTGGGCAAGGCTGGGGCAGAAGAGGGCCGAATCAGGGACGCCCGCCAGGTGCTCGGCAGCGACGTCGATGGCCTCGTCGAGCCGGTCGAGCCCCACGAACAGGCGGATCAAGACCTGGGCCGGCAAGGTGTTTTGAGGGTCGCGTTCCGGATCATCCGGATCGAGCTTGGCACGGAAGTGGGCCAGGCCGGAATCCGCGTCCTGGTTGAGCAAGGTCCGGAGATAGGCGGCGTGGTCTTCGTAGACGTCCTCAAAGGGGGAGTCCCCTTCGTAACGGTGGCGCGAGGAAAGCTTGCAGCCGTAGTCGGTCAATTCGACGGCGAGGCGGATCGTCGCCGGGTCGTGCAAGAGCGGCGACATCCGCACGACCGAGGCCAGGTGAGAGACGTCAATATGATACCCTTCGTCGTCGAACAGCCAGGCGTGATCGGCGATCAGGGCCGGGATCGACTCGGCCTTGGTCGGCAAGGGCTCCCCTCGGCGGTTGATCTCGGCCTGAAGGCTGGAGACGAGTTGCTCATGCAAGGTGCGCGTGAGTCGCTCGGCGCATGCGGAGCGCATGCCTTCGTCGGGCGGCAGGCTCTCAAACGCGGTGATGGCCGAGCAAATTCCGTAGTTTTCGAGGATCAGCTCAAACCCCTTGCGAGGGTGCGCCCCCTGGTTGAAGGCGACCTCGATCATCGAACCGATCCGGTCAGCCTCGTCGTCGGCTCCTTGGTAGGAGTCAAGCGCGGCCTGTACCGGCTGTGATTCGCCGATGGCACGGAAATAGGGCCAGGCGGCGGGAATCTCGCCGGTATTGAGCAAACGGCCGCCGACGTCTCTGATCGCCTCGACGTAGCGCTCTTCATAGGTCGTCCGCGCCGGCTCGGGCAAGTCGGCCAGGCTGCCGACCTGGATCAAGGGGAGCCCCAATTCGTGCCTGGCTTTCAAGAGCAAGGCGTCGAGCAAGGCGCGGAACTCGCCCCGATCGGCCAACGACTGGATCAGATGCTCCAGGGCAACTTCAGCGCCGGCCCCTTTGAGCGTCCGCTCCAGTTCATCGAACGCGGCGGTGTCTTGCTCGGTCGCGACATCGGGGGCAGGCATGGGCGGGGCTCCAAGAAAGTTGGGCGCTTGAGGAATTGATTCGGCGTCGCGAACGAACAGGCTCAGCGGCCATGGTCACGGACCAAGAGCGTGCCTTGCTCACTTCCTCCGAAACGCACGCAACATGATCGCGAGATTGACCAGGATAATCGCCAGAAGGACTACGAACAACTCGAACGGGATGATCCCAAGAAACTCATCGCGCGGTTTGAGCCGGTAGAACGCCAGAAGCACGGCGACGACCGCGATGAACTCCAGAATCGTTGAAAGCCGAGTACGAAGCCCGGGCATGCCTGGGAATAATCTGTCAAATTAACTTATGGTCGTGTGTATCAAGAATTCACGGTCTTCCAAGCGAGAAGACGCGACGACTCAACCTGAGAGAGGCGCCCCGGTTGACCAGGATTTCCCTCTTGCAAAAGGGCGTGTGAACCACGCCGTCTGGTCATCAAAGACGGCGTGGTTCACACATTCTACAAAACCAATCGCGCCACTCCTATCTTATTTATCTGCCCAAGGGCGCACGACTCTACTCCCCTGCGTGCTTCTGGGGATCGAATGCAGCCTCGGGGGCATTGAGGGGCGAGGCGTGAAGCCTGGCGCCTTCGGAGCGTTTCCAGGTATCCCAGCAGTGCGAATTGTAGCAGTTGACCAGGACGTCGCGCGCCTCGTGGATCGAGTCGGTGACGATCAGCAGGTTGAGGTCTTCGGGCGAGACCATGCCTTCGCCCAGCATCGTTTTGCGGACCCAATCGAGCAGCCCTTCCCAGTAGGCCGAGCCGATCAGGACGATCGGGAAGCGGTGGATCTTGTGGGTCTGAACCAGGGTCAGGGCCTCGAACAACTCATCGAGCGTTCCGAACCCCCCGGGGAAGATCACGAAGCCGTCGGAATACTTGACGAACATCGTCTTGCGGACGAAGAAGTAGCGGAAATTGACGTTGAGGTTGACGTACTCGTTCGAGGACTGCTCAAAGGGGAGTTCAATACTACAACCGATCGAGACGCCGCCGGCTTCAAAGGCGCCTCGGTTGGCTGCTTCCATGATGCCGGGACCGCCGCCGGTAATAACGGCAAAGCCGGCTTCGGTCAACAAGGCCCCCAGGGCGTGGGCCTGAGCGTAATCGGCATGACCACGTGAGGTTCGCGCCGAGCCGAAGACCGAGACCGCCGCGCCGACTTCGGCCAGGGCGTTGATCCCATGCACGAATTCCGCCTGAATCCGCATGATCCGCCAGGTGTCGGTATGCGTGAACGCCCCCTGCTCGGGCGCCCAAGGTTCGGGGGAATCGGCGACTGGACGGCTGAAAAGCCGCTCGTCTTCGGTTTGTTTGTCCGGGAGCGCCGAGAGCGGCCGGAGGATCTTCGGGCCTGCCTCAGTGGTATGATTTACTCCATTACTGGAGACTAGCTTGGTTTTGTCGTCATCACGACGGTCAGCATCGGTCATTGGCGGGCGCTCTCTTGGCGTCTTGTGTTCGGGAGACGCGGCATCGTTTTTTTGTTAACCC
>JBDTIR010000129.1:0-6578 GCA_039936275.1 Isosphaeraceae bacterium
GTCTTTGTAATGAACGCTCTGGATACTGACGAGGTAGTCGTATCGAATCGGGTTGCGGTCGCGGAGGTAGAGGGCGACCTCGACCAGGCGCTCGGCGGGGATCAGGAGCCCGGCGATGAGAATCTCGGCGGTGTCGGGGCCAAACTCGGTGTTGAGCCGACCAGCGAGGTCGGCGAGGCCGGGGTCACCGAGCCAGTGCAGGGTTGGTCGGGCCTCGGCGGACTTGATCTTCTTGACCGGTTTCGAGGTACGTTTAGCCGGGGCCGGCGCGGCGTCGGCATCAGCGGGCGAGCCATTGGTGGTTCCCTGGACCTTGGCGCGGATCAGGTCCATCTTGCTTGGACCCTCGGGGGCGGACTCGGCGGGCGGGTCGTCGGCCGATTCGGCGGCGGGAGGCTGGGGAGCGGGGTTCCACGCGGGTTTGACCAGGGGGGCCTCACGGGCCTCGACCAAGCCTTGCGCGGTTCGCTCGGCGGTAATTTCAAGCTGACGGAGGTCGATCAGGTCGGGGCCGAGGACTGGGATCGGCACTTCGCGTTCGACCGAGCCGCGATACCAGGGAGAGTTGACGATCCGCTCGCCGTCAATCTTGTGTTGGAGTTCGATCAGGCCGTTGAGCAGGGCTTGCGGGGTCGGCGGGCAGCCGGGGATGTAGACGTCCACGGGAAGGAACTTATCGATTCCGGAGACGACGTTGTATCCTTCCTTGAACGGCCCGCCGCCGCTGGCGCAGGCACCCATGGACATGACGTATTTCGGTTCGGGCATCTGGTTGTAGAGCCGGGCGATCACGGGCATCATTGACTTGGTGACGGTGCCCGAGACGATCATGACGTCGGCCTGGCGGGGCGAGCCTCGGAAGACCTCGGCACCGAAGCGGGCGATGTCGAACCGGCTGGAGGCGGTGCAGATCATCTCGATGGCGCAGCAGGCCAAGCCGAAGCCCAACGGCCAGAGGCTGGAGCGTCTGCCCCAGTTGTAGACGGTATCGACCATTCCCAGGAGCTGGTCCCAGGTGGTGGTGACGACGTATCGCTCCAGTTCTTTCTGGAGGATCGGGTCAATGACCGTGGTCCACTCGGGCCGCGCGATGGTCGGGGGGTTCGGAGTCGCCATGGTAGAGGATGCCCAAGGTTTCGCGTTGGCGTCGATCAGGGAGGAAGCGACGGCGCCTTCGTTCCTTTCAAAGGATGATCGGCCCATCCTAAACGTCTGGTCCCGGTCACGCCAGGGGGTAGCGGCCGAGAGCGGCGAAGTGGTCCGGAATTTGAAAAAATCAGGCGGATGGAACGTTGGGCGCTCTTTCCTCAAGGATGGTCGAAGTCCATAAAATCAGGTATGGACCGACCCTGATTGTAAGCCAAGTCTCGCCGGGCTTTTGGGCCTTGGTGGCGTGTGTGGCCCTTTGAACGTCTTGGCTGTTCCGACTTGGCTCGTTACTGGGGCTCCCGGGCCTTGAACATTACCAAGGCACCGTGGTAGTCGCCTACCTTTGTCTGGATCTCGACGTCAATGAAGGCGATCCGGTGGGCCCGCCCGCCCGCTTTACCGGGCCCACCGGCGCAGGTGCCTTCGCCGTGATTAGTCGGGCCGGCCTTCGCGGCCGGAGGGATCGAGTTCAAGCAGGCGTTCGTGCAAGGCGTCGATCTCTCGGCCGGTGATCTGGCCGGTCTCGTCGCGTTCGACCAGGGCCCAGCCGGGCAGTTCGTCGTCGCGTTCGGGGTCGTAGCCGTAGTCCAGGGTGTGGATCACACTGAAAGCGGCTTCGTAGGCCAGGAACCGGGCCAGGAGGCCGACGTCCTTGGGTTTGGCCCCAGCCGCCAGGATGCGTTCGAGGGCCTGGCCGGCGTCGGCGAAGGGGTCTTTGGGGTCGCGGCGGGCGTCCTGGATCAGGTTGTCAATCCAGGCCAGGTCGTCCCGGCAGGGGTCGATCGCCTCGGTCCAGAGGTGATGGAGGATGACAAACCTCGCCAGTTGCGGCAGGTCTTCCTCGACTTCCGATCGGGCCTGACTGATCGGGTCCGATGCGCCGAGTTGCTCAAAGCGACCGATCAAGGCTTGCACCCGAGCGAGGTCGGGCGGTTCCAGCCTTGCCAGCCAGTCTTCGTTGGTCATGGGACCGGGCTCCCTTGTGGGCAGAAAGAGAGTGGGCAGTGGGCAGAAAGAGAGTAGGCAGTGGGCAGTGGGTAGAAAGGATAGTTCACCATAGAGACACAAAAGACACGACGGGAAAACCAAAGACGAGTAAATTTCTTCATCCCTGCCCATGTTATATCCTCGTTCTTGGCCGCTGCCCAAGACCCACAAGACAGAACTGGCAAGTGGCGAAATCGGGATCCTCTTCTCTGCCCACTCTCTTCCTGCCCACTGCCCACTCTCTTTCAGACGTGAGAGGCTCGCCAGCGGGCGACGAACCGGCGGTAGTCTTCGGGGGTGTCGATGCCGACACTGGGCTCATCGACAATTCCAACGGCGATCGGCTGGCCGGATTCGAGCACGCGGAGCTGCTCGAGCTTCTCGGCGGATTCCAAGGGGGACGGGGGCAAGGCAGCCAGCCTGAGCAGGAAGTCGCGGCGATAGGCGTAAAGACCGAGATGAAGGTAGCCCAGCGGCGTCCCCTTGCCTTCGGGAGGGCCGTCGCGGTGGTGGGGGATCGGGCTCCTGGAGAAATAGAGCGCCCGCCCTTGGCGGGAACAGACCACCTTGACGCACGATAGGTCGTGATAGGTCTCGATGTCGTGAATTGGTGTGGCGAGCGTGGCCATGGGCGCTTCGGGGTCGTCTTCCAGGAGTTTGACGACCTGATCGAGCGTGGCGCCGGAGATCTCGGGCTCGTCGCCTTGGAGGTTGACAATGATCGTGGCGTCGGGCAAGGCGGCGGCGACTTCGGCGACGCGGTCGGTGCCGCTGGGGTGATCGGCGCGGGTCAAGACGGCCTCGCCGCCGAACCTGGCGACGGCTTCGGCGATGCGCGGATCATCGGTCGCGACGATCACGCGAGTCAAGCGGGTGGCGCGACGTGCCGCGTCCACGACATGCTGAATCAAGGGACGGCCCGTCTCGGCCAGGAGGGGTTTGCCGGGGAGTCGGGTCGAAGCGAATCGGGCTGGGATCACGGCGACAATTTCGGGCATTCGGGCGAATTCCCCCGCCTTTTGGTTCCGATAGAAGAGACACCGCGAGCACGCCTCGGTTCCAGGTAACGGCCCTTCAACTATAGGGCCCCGCCGGTCGACGCCGCAAGGCAGTCGGCGCCGTGGATTTGCCTCGGTTGCGGGCTTTGACGATTTCTCTCCCAAAGGGTGATCGAGCGGCCCGGGGCGGACGTCTGGAGGACGCTCGCCCGACCCGTTTGGATGGGACCGTCCTGGTCCAATCCGACTTGCAGGATGCATCTCTTCGGGGATCGGCGTCGGTTCGGCGTCCGCCTTTCGGGTCGGGCGCTCCAGTGACTGGCGATGGTCCTCACCCGCAACCGGGGCCCCAACGGGTTACTGTGTCGATGATCGCCTTGCGCATTGATGCAATGGGTTGTTGTTGGCGTGGCACCCCGCGGTCTTTTGGTCTCGAGTTTCACCCGCAAAATGCGCTCTGAATGACGTGGGTCTGCGAACAACGGCCTGGTCGCCGCGATCTTCACGAAACGGCTGGACCCGGACGGGTCCTCCAGTGTTGGGATTGCGCCAAGGACGGGGGGCGTTTACCACCGAGCTGCGGGGCGGCCAGAAGCCAATGGTTTGGCGGCCGTCTGGGGAGAGTGTGTTCATGACCTGGATCTGGAACCGAGAGCCAAGACGACCCGACCGCGTCCGACGCCGACTCAACCTTGAAGCCCTAGAGGTCCGGAACCTGCTGAGCAACGTTCCATCTCCCCCCTTCTCGTTCTCCACTCCCTCCGCATTTCCGGCCGAGACCTTTTCGAACCATGCGGTTGACCCGATCGACGCCTTGACCCGGGCCTCGCAGGCCAGGGCGGCGTTTGGCGTCACCGGCAAGGGGATGACCGTCGCCGTCATTGACACCGGGGTCAACTATCATCATGAGGCGTTCGGCGACGGCTTCGGGCCCGGGTTCAAGGTTGAAGGCGGCTGGGACTTCGGCGACAACGACGCCGACCCCGACGCCACTTCCTGGCAGCACGGCACGGCCGTCGCGGGCATCCTGGCCTCGTCCGATCCCGCCCATCCAGGCGTCGCCCCGGATGCTAACATCATCGCCCTTCGCGTCTTCGGCAACGACAACAACGGCGACTTCAACAAGATCGCCAACGCCCTGCAATGGGTGATCGACCATCACACTGAGTACGGTATCTCCGCCGTCAACCTGTCAATCACCGACGGCAACAATTACGCCAACGACCAGTTTTCCCGCGACGGCTCGATTGGCCAGCGGGTGAATTCAAAAATCCAAACTCTGAAATCCTTGAATATCGCGGTTGTCTCGGCGTCGGGCAACAGCTTCAGCGGGCAGCAAGGAATGGGGTTCACGGCGATCTTGCCCGACACGATCAGCGTGACCGGAACCGACGTCAACGACCGCCTCGCCAGTGACGCCCAGCGCCTTGGCTCGGGGGTTGGCGGGGCCGCAGCCACGGACATCGCCGCGCCAAGTATCGGCGTGACCGGACCGATCGAGGGGAACGGCTTCTCAACCTTGAGCGGTACGAGCTTCGCCGCCCCGCAAGTCACCGGTGCGGTCGTCTTGCTCCAGCAGATCTACCAGCAACGGTTCGGCCATTTGCCCAAGGTGGACGACGTTGACTCCTGGCTCAAACAAGGGGCCGACCCGGTCACCGATCCGGTCACGGGAATCACCATTGGCCGGCTCAACATCCTCAAGGCCGCCGCCCTGGTGCCGAACCCATTGACGTCTGGACAGATCGTAAACCCTCCCTTGGCGTCGGCCCCGGACACGGCGAGCGGCCCCGACGCCTCCAACGGTTCCACGTCGCCGCCAACCGCGCCTCAAACCCCCGCGCCTCCCACGTCAACCCCCTCGGACCCCGGCGGTTCCACGCCGCCGCCCAGCACCACCAGCCCCACGTTACCGCCCAGCGGTCCGACCCCGCCGCCCCAGGCCACCGCTCCGGTTAACGTCAACACGCCACCAGACTCCCAGCCGGTGACGATCACGAGCCCTTCGGAGCCGATCAACGCCCCGAAGGTGGGGACCGCGATCTTCATTGACGGCCAGTCAAAGGGCACGCTTGGCAAAGTCCCCAAGGGGAGCGCCCTGGACGACTTCCTCAAGGCCCTGGGACCGGACGCCTCGATTGATCGTGTTCAGGTCTGGACGGCGGTCGGAGGAACGTACACCCCGGTTGAACCCGGTACGCTCGAAACCGCCGGCACGGTTGCGTCAGTGTTCCATCGCCAGGCTGTGGAACGAGAACGGCAACGACCGATCAGGGTCATCCACCGCCCTCGCCGCGAAGCCTTCTTGCGATCCGGGCGCGCCGGCTTTACGAAGGGGCATCGCAACGTCTAAAATCCCGATTCGGAGTTCGTAAGGTTTACCGCGAAACACGAGGAGGAGACGTTGAGATTGATAAATCTCCCCGTCTCCTCCCTTCGTCTTCCAAGGTGAATCCTCTTTCTCCACCACTCATCAAACCGTGCTCGACCTTGTCACCTATGTCGGGCGTCAGTTTTTGAAGTTGGTGACATCGACTCCACAATCATCCTGACGTTTCAACCTGGAGGCCGCCCTTGTCCGCCGAAACCTCAGAGCACCAGACGGCCTTGATTACCGGGGCAGGCAGCGGCATGGGTCGCGCCATCGCCAAGACGCTCGCGGACCTGGGAATGCGCGTCGCCTTGATCGGCCGCGACCGCGCCAAGCTTGAACGGGTTCGCGACGAGATCGCCGAGGCGGGCGGCTCGGCCCTGGTCGAACCTTGCGACGTATCCGACCGCCCGGCTGTTGCTTTGATGGCCGAGCGCGTGCTGAGCGAGCTGGGCTCGATTGACGTCTTGGTCTGCAACGCGGGAATCAACACGCCGGATCGCGGCCTTGACGTGCTCGACCCGGCCGAGTGGGACCGCCTGATCGCCACCAATCTCACGGGGGCGTTCAACCTGGTTCACGTCGCCTTGCCGTCGATGCGGGAACGTAAGCACGGCCTGGTGATCCAGATTGCCTCAGTCGCCGGCATGCGGGCCAGCGTGCTCGGCGGCTCGGCCTATTCGGCGTCGAAGTTCGGCCAGGCGGCCCTGGGGATCTGCCTTGGCCGCGAGCAACGGACCCACGGAATCAAGTCAACGGTGATCTATCCAGGTGAGGTCGAAACGCCAATCCTCGACGCCCGCCCCGTTCCCGTCTCCGCCGAGCGTCGCGCCTTGATCCTCCAACCCGAAGACGTCGCCGCCGCCGTCCGCTTCCTGGCCACCCTTCCCCCCCGCGCCCACGTTCCCGAACTGGTCATGACCCCCGCCGTGGACGACTGGGTTTGAATATCTCTTGATCTCTGGTCGCTTCCGATCCGTCGTTAATGCATCGAAACTTGAACTTAGCCCTCACTCTCATTCTTCTCGATGATTCTGATGATTTCGGGGGCAATATAAACCCTGTTCCGGAAT
>JBDTIR010000130.1:0-6779 GCA_039936275.1 Isosphaeraceae bacterium
GGCGGTGGCCCCGGTCGTCTACGGCGGTAAGATCCGCGCGGTGATGATTTACCTCGACCGCCTGAAGCTCCAGGCGCGCGGACTCTCGCCCCTGGACGTGATGAACTCGGTGGATAATTACAACCTGTTCTTGCCGACCGGCGACGCCAAGTTCGGCGGTACCGACTACGCGATCGACAGCAACTCGATGTTCGACTTCGTGGAACGGATGGGCGACATCCCCTTGCGCACCCAGCACGGCAACGCCGGATTCGTGCGCGACGTCGGCACGCCGAAGGACGCCGCCTTCATCCAGACGAACGTCGTGCGGGTCAACGGTCGACGCCAGGTGTACATTCCGGTCTTCCGCCAGCTTGGCGCCAGCACCTTGAAGGTCGTCGGCACCTTGCGCGAGCAGATCAACTCGATGATGGCGAAGCTCAGCAGGCCGACGATCAAGCTCAAGGTGGTGATGGACCAATCCATTTACGTGGAAAAGTCGATCGAGAGCCTGGCGCAGGAAGGGTTGCTGGGGGCGGTGCTCTGCTCGCTGGTAATCTTGATCTTCCTCGGTCAGTGGAAGATGACGGCGATCGCGGTGATGACCCTGCCGTTGTCGGTCCTGGCGGCGATGATCGGGCTCAACTTCACCGGGCAGACGATCAACGTGATGACCCTGGCCGGCCTGTCCCTGGCAATCGGCCCGATGGTCGATAGTGCCATCATCTGCCTGGAAAACACGCACAGGCACCTCGGCCTGGGGGCCTCGCCTCACGAAGCGGCGTATCTGGGGGCGAGCGAGGTGGCCGTGCCCGAGCTGGTCGCCAGCCTTTGCACGCTCCTGGTGCTCTCACCCTTGGCCTTGATGCCTGGTCTGGGCCAGTTCCTGTTCCGGCCGATGGCCCTGGCGGTGGCCTTCGCCATGATTTCCGCCTACGTCCTGTCCAGGACCTTCGTCCCGGCCCGAGCCGCCGGCTGGCTCTCGGCGCACGGGCACGGTGATGCCGAGGCGGACTCGCCGCACGGCCCGTCGGAGACGTTCGAGATCAACGGCAATGGCGAGGGAACGGGCCAGGGCCGCCAGTCGCGCCTGGGCGCGCTCAAACGGGCCTTCGCCCACTGGGAAGGGATGATTGACTCGGCGATCGTCTGGTATACCCGCGTGCTCGACCGCGTGATGAACTATCGGCTCCTGGTCGTCCTGGGCGCCGTCGGCCTGTTGGCGGCCGTGATCGGCCTGCTGGGCACCCAACTGCGCCGCGAGTTCTTCCCGGAAGTCGACGCCGGCGCTTTCGAGATGTACGTCCGCGCTCCATCCGGCACCCGGATCGAGAACACCGAGGCGCGGATCGCCGCCGTCGAGAAATTCATCAACAAGACGATCCCCGCCAAAGACCTGCAACTGTATATCTCTGAGTTAGGCGTCACGCCGGACTGGTCGGCCGCCTACACGCCCAACGCCGGCCCGATGGACGCCGTCATCAAGGTTCAGCTCACACCGGAACGGTCCAAATCGGCCCAGGAATACGTTCACTTGCTGCGCATTGGTTTGCGCGGCGATCGCTTCTCCGACCTGGAGTTCGCCTTCGACGCGGGCGGCATGATCCGGGGGGCCATGAACGAAGGCAAATCCAGCCCGATCAACATCCGGGTGACGGGTAAGGACCAGGACAAGGCCCACGACATCGCCGTGGCGATCAAAGCTAAGGTCCAGGCGATCAAGGGCGTGGTTGACGCCCGGGTCCTCCAGCGGCTGGACTACCCGGAATACGTCATCAACGTTGATCGCGCCAAGGCCGCCGACCTGGGCCTGACCCAGACGGACGCCATGCGCAACGTCGTCGCCGCGTTCAATAGCTCGATCCAGTTTAACAAGAAAAATTTCTGGATCGATCCGGTCAGCCACAACCAATACTTTGTGGGCGTCAGCTATGATGAGAAGGACATCAAGTCGGTCGAGACCTTGCTGAACATCCCGATCACCAGTCCCAAGCAAGGCAAGCCAATCCCCTTGCGCACCATCGCCACGATTGAACGCCGGTCGGTGCCGACGGAGGTCAGCCACTACAACATCCAGCCGACAATCGATCTGACGATGGGCGTCTACGACCTCGACCTGGGCCACGTCGCCGACAAAGTCCGGCAAGAGATCGACCAGTTCGGCGACCTCCAGCCGGACGGGACCTGGACGCCGTATGACCCTTCGTCGCCCAGCACGCACCGGGCCCTGGCCGGGGCCAAGATCGTGCTCAGCGGCGAATATGAACGGATGCAGACGACCTTCCGCGACCTGGGCATCGGCCTGGTCCTGGCGTCGCTCTTGATTTACTTCCTGATGGTGGCCCTGTTCAAGTCGTACATCACCCCGTTGGTGATCTTGTCCGCCGTGCCGATCGGTCTGATCGGGGTGATCGCGATGCTTTACGTGACCGGGACGGCGATCAACGTGCAGTCGCTCCTGGGGGTGATCTTCATGGTCGGCATCGTGGTATCCAACACGGTGCTCCTGGTCGACTTCGCCCAGAACCTTCGGGTGGACGAAGGCTTGACACCCGATCAGGCGATCCGCAAGGCGGCGTCGATCCGGGTCCGTCCGGTCGTGATGACCGCGTTGGCGGCCTTCTTCGCCTTGATCCCGATGGCCATGGCCGTGGAACGTGGCAGCGAGGCCAACGCCCCCTTGGGCCGCGCCGTCATTGGCGGCCTTGTAGCCGGTCTGTTGACGACCTTGTTCGTGGTGCCGTCGTTGTTCTCACTGGCGGTGCATGACGCCCCCAACGCCGAAATCCGCCGCGAGACAAGGCTCGAGACCGAACCCGAGCCCGACCCCGACGCCGGCTGGATTTAAACCATCTTTCCGCACAATCGACCCCACCCGCGCATCCAGCAAAGGTGGGCCGATTGATGAACGCCCACCGGCGACGGCCGCGGTGGGCGAGATTCCTTGGGCGGCGACTTCGCTTTGGTCCGATGTTAAAGATTAATCCGCCGCGCTCCGACTCTGGATTGGTCTGAACGGCGGGACGTCCCCATCCGCCTCCGCCGTCAAAAAGGGAGTTCAAAGGCCCATGGCACGTCGCAAGAACCGAATCCGCTTCGAGTCGTCCGACCCGTCGCTGGAGCGGCGCGAACTGCTCGCCCACGTCGGGCTTGCGCCCGGGCCGGCGCAGACCGGGCCGATCCACCCCCTCGACGCGGTCACTCCCGGCAGACAAAACAAGGTCTTCATCAATACGCTCTCGATCCGTCTGGCGAACTCCGGACAGCAGACAAACCGGATCAATCAGGCCTTTCAGGCGTTCGGGTACAACTTTCTGAACCGGCCGATCCACCTGACGGGCAACTCCGGCACCTTCTCCGACGGTCAGGGAAACGAGCCGCCGCCGGGCCAGTCGGGATCGGGACAGATCCAGGCCGGCCCGATCCTTAACCGGCGATTGCCGGTTGGCAACCTGCCCATGTCGCCGACCCTGGCCAACGGCCTGGCGCAGCTCGAACAGCAAACGTCCCTGGCGCTCTCGACCTTGCAGTTCTCGTCGAACCGGATTCAGCCCTCGGTGCGGGCGGCGCCGAAGTTCACCCCTCTGGCCCAACAAGCCTTGATTCCGTTCGCACAACAGCAGATTGCCGAACTGGGGGCGGTCCTGGAGGCGCACCCGCCGGTGCTCGCCCCGGATGGAACCCTGGTTGATCCGGCCCCCTTGGTCGCGCTGGAGACGGCCTACAACAACATCTTGAACGCCGTGGCCGAGAACAGCATGCACCCGACGCTCTTCCAATCACCCAGCGACTTCTTCATCAACCCCAAGGTCCACTTCACGCTTGATTTTAACGGCATCCCGGCCCGCAAAGGTCCTGGCTTCTTCAATCGAGGACCGGGCGGCGTGCTCCTGTCCGGCTCCGGGAGCGGTCATCATCGCTGAGCCCGGTTTGCCGCCAGGATCGCAGGTCTTCCGAGACGTTGAGACATCCTGGCACGTTTGGCGAAGGTCAAATTCGGACCAACAGTTGCGTCCCCTGGTTCGACTCCGTAGAATCAATCGAATGTCTGGTAACAAGGGCGGGTGGAGTCGTCCCGTCACCCCGGAACCGCAGCACGGAGGCAGTCCGCCTTTTTTTGAAAAGGGCGGGGTTCTCTCTCCTTACCCAAAAGGAGCTTCGACCGTGGCTCAGCCGATTCAGATAGCTCTGTCGGGGGCGGCCGGTCGGATCGGCTATTCCTTGGTCTTCCGGATCGCGGCCGGGGGATTATTCGGGGGCGGGCAACCCGTCGCACTGCGGCTCCTGGAAAGCCCGGGCGTCGGCTGGGATCGTTTGCGGGCGATGGAGATGGAACTGCGCGACTGCGCCTTTCCCCTCATGGTCGATCTGTGCATCGGCACCAACCCGGTCGAGGTCTTCAAAGGGTCGGATTGGGTCGTCTTGCTGGGCAGCCATGCGCCCCGTGAAGGGATACGGCGCGCGGACCTTTTACGGGAAAACGCGCCGATCTTCGCCGATCACGGCCGGGCGATCAGCGAAGCCGCGCCGACGGCCAGGATCATGGTCGTGGCCAATCCGTGCAACGCCAACTGCCTGCTGGCCAAGTCGTTCGCCAAGAACGTGCCGGCTGATCGCTGGTTCGCGCTCAATCGGGTCGACCGGATGCGGGCGACCTGGTTCCTGGCCGAGAAGGCCGGCGTGCCCGTCTCCAAGGTGACGCGCATGACGGTCTGGGGCAACCATGGCGAACGGGTTTATCCCGACTTCCGCAACGCCTTCATTGACGGTCGCCCCGCACCGGAAGTCATTACCGACACAGCCTGGGTGCGCGAGCAGTTCGAGCCTGCGGTTTCGAACCGTAGCCGTGAGGTCCTGCACCTCTGTGGAACATCGCCGGCCGCCACGGCAGCGCAGGCGATCCTCGGCACCATCCGGGCGATCACGCTTCCGACGCCGTTCGATCGCCGATTCGGAGCTTCGGTCGTCTCCGACGGCAGTTACGGCGTGCCTCAAGGCCTGATCTTCGGCTTCCCGCTCGCTTCCGAAGATGGACGAAACTGGAAGATCATTCAGGGGCTCTACCACGACGCCTACGCCCAGGACCGCCTGGCCCAGAACGTCGCCGAGATCGAGCATGATATGGCGATCATCAATGATCTGCTGGGCAACGTCCGTTACTGATCGCCCTGGTATTACCTGGCCTGCGCCGCCTTGCCCTCGGTTGAAATACTCTGGGTGAACCCCAAAAATCTGGCGAATCGCTGCTGCCGATAGCGAGCGTACCAGAGTTGCCTGGTCCGGTCCCGCGTTCGTCTGGTCCTGGTGGCGTCCATTGTTTCAGCCCTCCTACCATCATTTACGATCCAGGATTGACTCCGTGCCCAAACTCTGTACGAACCGGTCTCGAAGACGGTTCGAGCCGCACGTTTGGTTCCATCGGGATGGAAGTTGCAGGACCGTTTTGAGTCTTACCTTGGTCCCGCGAGAATCGTCCTCTTGAGGGACCTCAAGGCGCAAACCCGATGCCGGACCCGGGGAGGAAACGCCGACCGGATTCGTCTTGGCAAGGTGCAGACTCGCGAGTACACTCCGGACCATCGCCATTGCGCGTACAAAGGACGATCGATTCGCCGTCAAGGAGGACGGGATGAAGGCCCTTGCGCTGGTCGAAGCGCCGGATCATGTCTGTTGCCGTTATCGGGTCCGCGCCTTCGAGCCCACCCTGGCCGCCTCGGGCTGGACCTTGACGGTGCAAGGGCTTGCCCAAGGGCCGGCCGGCCGCTGGGCGCAGTTGCGCCGAGCCGGGGAGTTCGACGCGGTCGTGCTCCAGCGGAAGCTCTTGCCGGCCTGGCAGCTTCATACCCTGCGCCGAGCGACCCGCCGTCTGATCTTTGACTATGATGACGCGGTCCTTTATCGCGACTCCTACGACCCTCGCGGCCCTCACTGTCCTCGACGCGCCTCGCGGTTCGCCAGGACGGTTCGCCTGGCCGACGTCGTTCTCGCCGGCAACGGCTTTCTGGCCGATTGCGCCCGCAAAGCCGGGGCCCGTGCGGAACGGGTGCGCGTCTTGCCAACCTGTGTTGATCCAGAGCTTTACAGGCCAAAGGGTGAACCGACGACCAAGGGCCCGGTGCAACTGGTCTGGATCGGCTCCTCAAGCACGCTTCAGGGGCTCGAACGCCAGCGCCCTTTACTGGAGCGTCTGGGCCTTGAGGTCCCCGGGCTCCAGCTTCGCCTGATCTGCGATCGGTTCCCAAGGTTCGATCCGCTTCCCGTCCTCAGCATCCCTTGGAGCGAACCCGGCGAGGCCGATGCAATCGCGGGGGGCGACCTTGGAATCACCTGGGTCCCCGACGACCTCTGGAGCCGTGGGAAATGCGGCCTGAAGGTTCTTCAATACCAGGCTGCCGGCCTGCCGGTCGTGGCCAATCCGGTCGGCGTCCACCCTTTGCTGGTCCAACACGGGGTCAACGGCCTGCTCGCTGATACGCCCGACGAATGGGTCAGGGCGATCCAGGCCCTCACCGTCGATCCCAGTTTGCGCTCTCGCCTGGGCCGCGAGGCAAGGACTTCGGTCGAGGTTCACTACTCGGTCGCGACCTGGGCTCCGGCGTTCGTCGCCGCCCTCACCGGCGCCTCGCCGCCAACGGCCCCCAAGACGTCGAGCCGGAATAAGACGCTCGCCAGAACCAATGGCACGCAATGATTCCAGATTCAAAACACTATTCAAATTCATAGATCGTTATTGAATCATTTACAAACGGATTTGCCCGGAGCACCGCTGAACGATGACCCGGATCACCCAGACTCAAACC
>JBDTIR010000131.1:0-4239 GCA_039936275.1 Isosphaeraceae bacterium
CGCGCGCGCAGCCCGATACTCCAATCAAAAGAGCGGCAAGTAATAACTTCCACGAACAAGGAGGCCGGGGCATCTGAATACTCAAAAACATTTTATGAGCGACGATCTACAATAATGTCTATTAAACATGATAATCGGCACGAAGAGACCGGCGTCTCTTCGTGCCGTCTGGCATACCAATTAAATCCGCGTGTTGATTTTCAATCACCTTAATGTTTTGAAGAACTCCGATCGCTGGAACCGAGGGTGGCCTTCAAGGGGACGTCCTTGCCGTCGCGGCGGACGACGACTTCAACCTCGTCGCCTGGTTTGTGGGCATTGAGGCCGATCATGAAGTCTTCAATGTCCTTCACATCCTTGCCGCCGAAGCGGATGATGGTGTCGCCGCCTTTGAGCCCGGCTTTCTCGGCGGGGCTGCCTTCGGAGACGCCGTCGAGGGTGACGCCGGGCGTGTCGTTCTCGCCGTAGGCGGGGCGGGTGCCCAGATACGACCCTGAGCCGTTGCGCACCGCGCCGACGGAGCGAGATTCGCCAGGGCCCAACTTTACGAACGCGGGGCGAGCAGGACGGCGGGCCAGGTCGAGCACCAGAAGTTCTGAGACGTCGGCAATCTTGGCCATGCCGGCGAAGTTGATCAGCTCGGTGTCGTCGGCCGGCTTGTGATACTGCGCATGGTTGCCGGTAAAGGCGAAGACGACGGGGATATCCTTCTTGTAGAACGAGGCGTGGTCGCTGGCGAAGAACTCGCCGCCGGTGCCGACGACCTTCTTGATCGCCAGGCCTTGGGAGCTGCCGAGGGCCTCGACCAGGGCGTCAAGCCCGGGGCTCGACGCGCCTCCGAAAATCGTCAGTTCCTCTTTGTCGTTGAGCCGGCCGACCATGTCGAAATTGATCATGGCGACCGTATCGTTCAAGGGGTAGAGCGGCTCCTTGACGTAGTGGGCCGAACCGAGCAAGCCGCGCTCCTCACCAGAGAAGGCGATGAACACGATCCGGCGGGGCAAGGGGTCAATCGCCTTGACGGCCAGTCGCCTGGCCAGTTCCATGACCATCGCCGTGCCCGAGGCGTTGTCGTCGGCCCCGTTATGGATCTCCTGAGAGTTGGGGGCCAACGAGCCCTGACCGCCGCGCCCCAAATGGTCGTAATGAGCGCCGATGACGATCGTCTCGTTCGAAAACGGCCCCGCGCCTTCGAGCACGCCAATGACGTTCTTGACCGGGATCGGCGTGCGTTCGAGCGCGACCTCCGCGGCGACCGACACGCCTTCCAGGGCGCGTGATTCGGGCTTCAAGTCGGCGTCGATCCGGGTTTCCAGTTCCTTCAAAGTCGGTTGATCGGCCCCGGCCAGGATCTTGTCGGCGGTCTCGCGAGAGATCATGACGATCGGCAAAGGGAGGCGGCCCGCATAGCCGTTGGGGGCGAGTGCGTCGTCTTCGCCGCGGAGACCGGCTTTGCTGTTGACCACCAGGGCCAGCACCGCGCCATGCTCATCGGCGTTGACGGCCTTGGAGCGGAGCGCGGCATATTGAGTTAATTCCTTGCCGGCAAAGGGGCTGTCGGCGTCGTCAAGCTGGGGCTCGTTACGGAGGATCAGGACGGCTTTGCCTTTCACGTCCAGTCCTTTGTAATCATCATAATCAAGTTTGAGCTTTTCATCCTTGGCCGTGATCCCGTATCCGGCGAAGACCAAGGGAGAATCCTTCACGGTCGCGCCCAGGCTGGACAGCGAGGAAAACCCGGTCTTGGGCGAGAGTTTGAGGTCCTTGTCGGCTCCCTTCCGAGAGATCGTCAACGCGGCCGAATCGGTCAAGGCGTGGTCGCCCGGAATGGTGAACGGCTGGAAGTAACCATCGGCCCCCTTTGCGGTCTTGAGCCCAACCCTGGCGAACTCGTCGGCGATGTAGGCGGCCGAGGTCTCGATCCCTTTGGTGCCTGGACCGCGCCCCTCCTGGGCGTCGTCGGCCAGGAACGTCACATCGGCCCTGAGCCGCGACTCTGCCGGACGCACCGGCGCGGTCGCCAAGGGTTTGACCTTCTTGACCTCGGTCCCGGTCTCCGACGCGGCGGCAGGCGCTCCTTGATCGGCTCGGACTGGACATGCAAATACCAGGGCTGGCAAGACGGCCGCCAGACCAATAACGCGCGGATATGGGAAATTCATCATCAACGATCCTCTCACGGTCGAAGTCCGGAACAATCGTCCGGGTGTGCTCGGTCGGCCGATCTGGTGCGTCGGCTTCGGCCAGGATGACCGTTGATTCTCAACTGCCCCGCCCGTGTTCGTCAAGCGTCGCCGGGGGCAGAACGGTGCCCCTCGCTGACGCTTCGGGCTTGGAAGCCCGACGCGTGCGCGAGGGATCTTCTTCTTCAAAGCCCGACGCGTGAGCGAGGGATCTTCTTCGAGAGTGAGCCGTGAAGCCATCACGACTGCCAAAGCGCCTCGCTTACGCGTCGGGTTTCGATGCAGGGGCGCCTCGCTTACGCGTCGGGTTTCGATGCTGGAAGAGAGGATCGTCTCGCTCACGCATCGGGTTTCGAAGCCGGAAGAGAGGGGCGCCTCGCTCACACTTCCGGTATCGAAGCCCGACGCGTGAGCGAGGGATCTTCTTCGAGACTGGGCCGTGAAGCCATCACGACTGCCAAAATGGCAGGTGGCTTCGTTCGGCGCAGCGGGCAGAACGGTGCCTCGCTTACGCTTCGGGCTTGGAAACCCGAAGCGTGAGCGAGGGATCTTCTTCGAAAGTGAGCCGTCAAGCAATCTTTGGCCACTTACCTTCAAAAGAGGCCGACCTCGGCGCGCAACGGTCCCTTGGTTTCGAGGACGTCTTACGATTGAATTGTCAAAGAACCGTCCATCGACAAAAATCAGCCGGCGATTGCCCGAAGTTTGCGGGCGGCCTTCTCGCGGGCACGGCGGGCCTTGCGGTTGATCGGGGCGGAGGATTTCGGCAAGGCCGATGAAAGCGGGACGGTCGAAGGACGCGGCGACGTCGAACCATTGCCGGCCGACTCGACCAGGGCGGCCAGCATCGCCATGATCGGTTTGCCTTCAAAGGGCGACGTCGAGGACGGACTGGGTTCGGGTTCGGGTTCGGGTTCGGAGTTCAGACAGTTGTTGGGAGTTGAGGGGAGGAGAGTCGGTTCGGGATCGGGCGGCAAGCAGGTGATGGGTTCTGGTGCAACGAAACCTTCGGCTCGGGCCTGGCGGAAGGCCTGTAGGGCCTCGTTATAGACCTTGCGGAGCTTGGTTTCATTGCGCTGGATCCGGAGATATTCCTTTGAGGGCCGCAAGGGGTAGCCCAGGCGAGTCAACTCGCGTTCCTTGGCGTCCAGCGGTTCGAGCGCGTCAACCATCAGGGTGTGAATAGCGTCGGCATGCTCGCACATGATTTCGATCTGATCGGCGAAACTGGCCGAGGGGTTGAGGATGGGGTGCGAGGCGCGAAGGTCGGGGCCAACTCCCATCAAGGTCGCGGCAAGGTCGCACTGGGTTTCGTCCCAAGGGGTGTTTGCGAGCAAGGGGACGCCCAGTGCGTCCCAGCGGGCCAAAATCCAGCGGCATCCTTGCGCGGTTTCGCGGAGGCGACTGGCGGTGCGAGACGGGTCTTTGGGCAGGCGAGCGGCGACTTCCTCGGCGGCTCGCGAACGGTCTTGATCCCAGCACAGATCGGCACGGTCGGCCATGTCGTCGATCTGAGCGCGGAGCATGAATTGGCAGTAATCGAGCCTGGCGGCGGCGTCGGCGACCTGTTCGAGCAACCAGGCTTGATGGTCGTTCGCGGGATGATAGGCGTCGATCAGCATTTTGTTATGTTTGGTCACGGCGTCGGTCAGATGGGGAGGAACGAGGCCGTGCTCACTGCGCATGCCGTGGGTAAGCGAGTTCATTCGAGAGGCCAGCTTGCCGGCTTCGGTTTTGGGGCCGGTGGATTTCTGGGCGTTGCGCTGATTGGCCAGGCGTCGGGCGTCGCTGCAAGACATGAGGGTGATACTCCAGGTTTGGGAACGCGAGACAACTCGGAAACGAGAAGACCGTCACGGGCTCGGCGTCGAGGTCTGACGCCGGTCATGGCTGGCGTTTTTTTGGACGCCAACCTACACCATCGCCAAGGGGCGATCGGCGATTCCTTTTTTTTTCAAAATTATGAGTGACATAGGAGCTACGCAGTTGACCGTTGTCGGGTGGGTCGAGCGCCAGCGAGCCCCACCAATCCGGCTGGTGGGGCTCGCTAACGCTC
>JBDTIR010000132.1:0-3883 GCA_039936275.1 Isosphaeraceae bacterium
CTCGAACGTCACCACGTCGCGCAGTCCCGCCACGCGACCGAACAGCCGCCCGGTATCGTCGTCCACCTCCAGCACCCCGGCATATCCCCGGTAGGTCATGACTTACCCCCTTGGTGCTCGCCTCGTACCTCCGTCCCCAAATCCGGGACATGGCCGCTCGCTCTCAAAAAGTCGCGCACTGATCGGACCAAGGGCTTGCTCGCCTCCTTGCCCGGATGTGGCCTGTGCAACACCACGTCCACTCCGCCCGGGGTGAATCCAACCCGCGACCCCACCCTTTCCCGAACCGTTGCCCCCAAGGTCAGCAAGAGTGCCTCAATGTCCGCCCAGGCCAGGTTGGCCCTCGTCGGCTCGGCGAACAAGACCTCCCGCGTCCGCTCATGCTTGCGGTTCATCAACCTTCCCTCAGCTCTGAAGACAAACAAAGAATGTTTATCTTCGGTGGAGCAAAGGTTCCTGACCCGGACTTGAGTGGAGACGACCGGGATCGAACCGGCAACCTCCTGCTTGCAAAGCAGGCGCTCTCCCAATTGAGCTACGTCCCCAGGAGATCGCGAGGCGTTCTTATTCTGACGACCCGACCTCGAATTGGCAAGTCGATGTTTCCTACGTTTACGGATCAAGGCGAACCCGACGCATTTGGGGATCAACCCAGATAGTCTGTGCGAAACGACTTGAGCCAGCTCACGATCGGTTTGGGGGTCTGGTCGGGTCGGAACAGGCCGCCGTTGGCATAGAGGTGCGGCGAGGCGTCGCTCGCCTGGAGCCAGGTCACGGAGCGGACGAACGGCTTGGCGGCGGCCAGTGAAGTCCAGCGCGCAGCCCAGTCGCGCTGGGTAGCCTCGGTGGGGGGACCTGGCCACTGCGCGGCCTCGATTGGGCTGGATTCCGCGGCGTTGGGGTCCGCCTTGAGCGTGGATGGGCATACGAAGGAGATATGCAGCGGCAGGTTGACCAGGGCGTACAGATCAAGCAGCCTGGAGAAATCAAAAAGCCCGCGCATGTGACTTCCGGTCCCACCATAGCCGACGGCGATTTCCAGGCCGACGCCAGACAGACCCAGGTCGGCCCGAAAGAGCGAGTCGGCCAGATGCAAGGGCCCAAGCTGGAACGAGCTCGACGCCATCCATTCGGCCCAGGGGCGATCGAGGTCGATGATGAACTGGGCATTGGGATCGGCCTGGCGCGCGACCTGAAGGACTTTGGCGGTGAGCCGGATTTGCTCTTCTTCGGAGAGGCCGAGGATCTCTGTCGAAGCGACGCGGTGGACCAGGCGCCAGATGGCGACCTTGCCCCGATAGCGGGTCACGGCGTGGCGGACCAGATCGACGGCCTGAGAGAGGATCTCCTCAAAGTCGCCGTCCCAGAGCCAGAGCCAGTCGGGCAGGGCCTCGGGCCGGAATTCCAGGAGCGGGCCGGCCATCGGCGTCAGGTGACGTTTGCGGCACCAGTGCAACTGGGCGTCGGTCTCTTCCCAGCGGTAACGTCCCTCGTCGGGGGCCAGCTTGGCCCAAGGGCAGCGCACCTGCGCGGCGTTGATGCACTCCAGCAAGGCGGGGGCCCAGGGGGCCGACTTAGGATCGCCGTCCAGGACGCAGCCCAACAGGGTCGGCAGCTTTGAGGCATGGTCAAGCCGGCGCTTGAGGACTTGCTCAGTGTAGAGTTCGATCAGGCAATCGCCCGCCTGGCAGGTGGCTTCCAGGCAGGCTTTCGCGGCTTTCGCGGCGGCGCTTGGATCATCGCGAGAGGTCGCGGCTCTGGCAAAGGCGCGTTGCGCCTTGTCGAGCAAGGCTTCCAGCTTCGGAGAGAGGTTCAAACCCATCTGCACCCAGTCGGCCGTCTGGTTGCGTACCTCATTGAGCGTGCCGCGAGCGAGTTCGACGTCCAGGTCGTAAGGTTCCGCCCGTTCGGAGAGCGTGGCCGTGCCCAGGATCAAGGAGCCGAACCCTTTGACCGGCCAGGGGACGTGAATCCGACCGCTTTCAGGGCTGGGACGGTTGATCGTCAAAAGCCCGGGGCGCAGGTCGGCCGTGACTCGTCCAGGGGTCCGGTCCTGGCCTGATGCATAGGCCTTGCGGAGGTCGGGATTCGTCGCCGAAAGGTCGGGCGGATTGAGCCGGAACTTGAGAACGCCCATAGTCTGTCGCTCGTCCTTGCGGTGCGAAAAGCCTTTAGCCTCGAACGACGGCGCAAATCGTCCGTCCCGGGTCGGATTTCAAGGTCGGCCCAGGGTCGTCAAGACCTCTGGATTGACCAGATTAGGCGGACGGCGTCCTTGAAGGGCCGCCACCACGTTTTCCGCGGCCATCCGTGCCATGGCCGCTCGGGTGGCGATGGTCGCGCTGCCGAGGTGAGGCAAGAGGACCGTGTTCGGACATTCCGCGAGACCTTCGACCATTCTCGGCTCGTCCTCATACACGTCCAGGCCCGCGCCGGCGATCTGGCCCGCCTTCAAGGCAGAGACCAGGGCCGCTTCATCGACCACAGGCCCGCGCGCCGTGTTAATTAAATAGGAAGTCGGCTTCATCTTCGCCAAAGCAGCCGCGTCGATCAAGTGCCGGGTTTCGTCACTCAAGGAGACGTGCAGGCTCACAAAGTCGCTTTCGGTCAAAAGTTGGTCCAAAGGGACGTTGACCGCCCCCAGGGCGTCCATCGCCGGGCTGGGGCGTCGGCCAGTATACAAGAGCCGCATCCGGAACCCGGCCGCCCGTTCGGCCACGGCGATGGCGATCCGCCCGGGACCGACCAAGCCCAGGGTCGCCCCGGTGACGTCGCCGCCCAGCAGGTACAGAGGTCCCCAGCCTGGATAACGCCCCGCGCGCATCTCCTGGTCCCCTTCGACGACCCGGCGGGCCACGCCCAGGATCAAGGTCCAGGCCAGGTCGGCGGTCGCCTCGGTCAAGATCCCGGGCGTGTTAGTCACCATCATCCCCAGCCGGGTGGCCGTGGCGACATCCACATTATTGTACCCGACCGCCATGTTGGCGATGATCCGGCATCCCTGCGCCGCTTCCAGGATTTCGGCGTCAATCCGTTCGGTCAAGAGGCAGAGCACGGCGTCGCGCCCCTTGACCCCCTCGCGAAGTTCCTCGGCCGTCGCGGGCCGGTCATGCGGGCTCATCTCGACCGAATCCGCAGCCTCGGCAAGCAAGGTCGGCCCCGGCTCTGGAATCGGTCGAGTGATGTAGACACGTCCCGCCACGGCGCTCCCCCTCGGTTCGATTGACACCAGGTTGCTTCCTTTGACAGTCCATCCCTTTAGAAAGGATACCAGCGCGATTGACATCTGCCCAGAGGTCCACGGCCAAAGTTCTCGCCGAATCGCGTCAAGGCTCTGGCACGCTGTATGCGTGTCGATCGTGCTTCGGGTGAGAACCATCCGAAGTATCAGAAACCGAGCGCCACCAGGCTCATTCCATCGGTAGGGATCGGAGAGGAAACATGAAGACCAGCAACAAGATTGCTCTGGGCTTGCTCGCCGGCGGAGGGGCTTTGTGGGGAGCGCGGGCCTGGCTCCGAAGCCGAAGGCGGATCGAACTGGCCGATCGCGTGGTCGTGATCACGGGAGCGTCGAGCGGACACGGCCTGATGATCGCCAGGCACGCGGCCGAACAAAGAGCAAGACTTGTCCTGGCAGCACGCAGTGAGGACGATCTCAACCAGGCGGCGGCCGACCTTCGCCAGCTCGGATCTCCGGAAATCCTGATCGTTCCCACGGATGTTTCTGATCAAGATCAATGCCGAAGATTGATTGAGCGGACGGTTGAGCACTTCGGCCAAATCGACGTGCTCATCAACAACGCCGGGATCATCCTCGTCGGCCCGTTACAGGCGATGACCGTCGAGGACTATCGTCGGGTGATGGCTGTGAACTTCTGGGGCG
>JBDTIR010000133.1:0-3690 GCA_039936275.1 Isosphaeraceae bacterium
CTGCGGATGATACGTGATTCCTTGCCATCGGTCGATCTCAAAGCTCGGAACCCGGCTTGACCGCGATGCGGCTCGCGGCCACAATCCTAGACCCCGGCCAAGAGGACCGTCCGTTTTGGAATCGGGGCCGGTTTGCGAGTCCGCTGGTGGGAGTCGGCAAGGGATGCCCGATCGTCGCCTGGTCCTTGGTTTGATCGCATTGGCGATCGTGGTCAGGGCCGCCGCAGTGCTGGCCTTGCAGAGCCACACGGTCCCGCACAGCACGTATGAACATGGCGAGATCGCCGAGAACCTACTGGCGGGGCGAGGGTTCTCGATCAAGCTGCTGGGGGCCGAAGGGCCGACCTCGCAGCAAGCGCCGGTCTATCCATTGGTCGTGGCGGCGGCGTATGCGATCGGCGGGGTCGGCACGCCCGGGGCCTTGCTCTGGCTGCAACTGGGGCAGGCCGTCCTGGGGGCTTGGCTGGTCGCCGGGGTCCTGGCGTTGGCTCGCGAAGTCGCCCCCGATCGACCGCGCGTGGCCTATCTGGCCGGTTTGATCGCGGCATTGCATCCGACCCTGGTTTATGCGACGACCCACGTCCAGGTCGCCCCACTGGCCGCGCCGATCCTGGTCTGGGCCTTGTTCTGGGCCTATCGGGGGGGTCGCTCGGGACGGAGCCGCGACCTGATGATGGCGGGGGCCTGGCTTGGGCTCCTGGTCTTGACCGATCCGATCCTGGGCCTGATCGCCCCCGGGATGGCCCGGGCGGTCGGCAAGGGGCGAGGTCCTTGGGGGTGGTCGGCGAGGCCGGTCTTGATCCTGGCCGCGACGGCGAGTCTGGTCGTCGCCCCCTGGATCGTCCGCAACGGCCGGGTTCACCATGAGTTAGTCCTGGTCAAGAGCACGTTCGGCTATGCCTTCTGGCAAGGCAACTGTGCCCTGAGCGAGGGGACCGACAAGGTCGTCCGCCCTTCGGTCGAGCGGGCTTTGAATCATTCAGGCAAGGGATTACAGGGCTGGAACGAGGCCCTCTGGGCCGCTCGGCACGAGGCGGGATGCATTGACGACGTCGCCTTGACCGGAGCCGATTACCAGACCATGGGCCAGCTCTCCGAGCCCGAGCGGTCTCGGTTCTTGTTCCGCAAGGCCCTGAACGACCTGCGGGCCGAGCCCGGCCGCTACGTTCAGCTTTGCCTGCGCCGGCTGCGTTACTTCGTCTTCATTGACGAGTCCAACCCCAAGACCCGGAGCCTGATCTATCGCTCCGGGCACCTGGGGTTAACGGCCCTGGCCCTGCTGGGTCTGATCCTGGCCGAACCAGACGTGAGGCGTCGGGTCGGGCCGACGGTCCTGGCGGCAAGCTTGATCGCCTTGTTCCACACCCTGACCATCGTCTCAGCCCGGTTCCACGTGCCGATCGAGCCCTTGATGGCCCTCTGGGCTGCGTCGGGGGTAACAAGGTTGGGATCAGCCTCTCCGGCCGGCGACGTCATAGGCGTCGGGGTCGAACGCCGGCTTGCCGTTGGTCAGGTGGGGGCTTGATTCCGCCTCGTCCGCCTGACCGATGAGCCGTTTGGCCAAGCCCGCCCCCTGCCAGACGGCGACCAGGGAGACGACCATCGCCACGACCAGGGCCTCGGTCGACTGGTAGTACGTCCTCATCGAGATCATCCAGGCGACCAGGAACGCCCCGACCGGCACCCCCGCACCGATGGCAATGGCCGCCAGAGCGGCTGGCCATGCGTCGTTGCGAGGGAGGGTCCGGCCAACTTCCAGGGCCTTCATCCGCTCACGGTGGACCCACTCTCGACGGCGTTGGCCGTGCTTCAGGACCAGGATGGTCGGGACCAGGAACAGGGGCAGGGCGATCCCGGCCAGGGCGATGGCGAGCGGCGAGATATGCATGTGCATCGAGGAGTTCCTATTTGATGTTTGTACGCGGTCTGATTTCTGGTTCCCTCTCCCGCTAGAAGAGGGTGAGGGTGAGAGGTATATGATACGATACCCAACCGCTACCGATTCCGACCTTCTTCAACCAACACCAACAACCGGAGGTCCCGACGATGGCCCGCGACCATCTTCTCGTGATTGACCAGGGGACAACCAGCACCAGGGCCGTGGTTTACGACGCCAGGCTGAAGCCCGTCAGTCAGGGGCAGGTGGAAGTCCCCCCCTCCTATCCGCAACCAGGATGGGTTGAGCACGATCCGGAGGCCCTGATCGGCTCCATCGGCCCGACCGTGACCCGGGCCCTGGCCGAAGCGGGTCTCAAGGCCGACCGAATCGCGGGCATTGGCCTGACCAACCAGCGCGAGACGACGGTCATCTGGAACCGTACCACGGGGAAGGCCGTCGGGCCTGCGATCGTCTGGCAAGACCGCCGCACGGCCGGGTTCTGCGAAGCCCACCGCGACCGAAAAGCCTGGCTGGCCGAGCGCACCGGCCTGGTGCTCGATCCCTACTTCTCGGCCACCAAGCTCGCCTGGCTCCTGGAGCACATTCCTGAGGCAAGTCGCCTGGCCGACGCCGGCAATCTGGCGGCGGGGACCATCGACAGCCTCGTGATCTGGCACCTGACCGGCGGCCGTCGGCACGTCACCGATGTGACTAACGCCTCGCGCACCTTGTTGATGGACCTGCGTCGTTTGCAATGGGATGATGACCTCCTCCAGTTCTTCGGCATCCCCGCCGGGATATTGCCCGAGATTGTGCCAAGTTCCGGAAAGTTGGGCGAAACCCAGGGTTTGGGCTACTTGCCCGACGGCTTACCGATCGCCGGAGTGGCGGGAGACCAGCAAGCGTCATTGGTGGGCCAAGGGTGTCTGGAAGCTGGGCAGGCCAAGTGTACTTATGGCACGGGGGCGTTCTTGCTGGTCCATACCGGATCAAAGGCTGTTCCCTCGACTCGGGGCTTGGTGACGACCCTGGCGGCGACCCTGGGCGGCGGGCCGCCGCAGTATGCCCTGGAGGGCAGCGTGTTCGTGGCAGGCGCGGCTGTGCAGTGGTTTCGCGACGGCTTGAAAGCCGTGGGTGCCGCGCCGGAGGTCGATCAGATGTACGACCTGGCCGACCCGAATTCCGAGGTGGTCTTCGTGCCCGCCCTGACCGGCCTGGGGGCTCCTCACTGGGACCCTGAGGCGCGCGGGACGATCTTCGGCCTGACCAGGGCGACCACGGTCGCCGACCTGGCCCGCGCCACCCTGGAAGGGGTTGGCTATCAGGTCGCCGACTTGATCGACGCATGAACGCCGACCTGCCGACCCCCTTGACCGACCTGCGGGTTGATGGCGGCATGGCAAGATCCAGCCCATTTCTCCAGTTTCAGGCCGACCTGCTGGGCCTGACCTTGCGTCGGAGCCCGCAGACCGAATCGACCGCCTTGGGCGCGGCGGTCCTGGCCGGCCTGGGTGTAGGTCTCTGGCCCGATCCAGGCGCCGCCGCAACCTTGCTTCAGGAGGGCGGCCAGGCATTCACCCCGCGCCGAGACCCCGCTTGGCGAGCCGAGACCATGGCCCGCTGGAACCGTGCCGTCGCGACTGTCCGCCGCCATTACCGCGACGAGGTTGAGGCCCGCTCTTGAACCAAGGTCACTGAAAATGAACGCGGGGGCCGACGCCAAAAGCGTCGGCCCCCGTGGAGGTACCGGAATCAACCGATTGATGGGGGACCCAATCAAAAGGGGGGAACCGACGGGGGGACATCGGTTG
>JBDTIR010000134.1:0-6251 GCA_039936275.1 Isosphaeraceae bacterium
GCGCCGAGAGCCCGCCGGCTACGCTCGGCGGCGGTCGGGTGCTCCAGCCGACGGCCAGGCGGCTCAGGCGTCGAGACCTCGCCGCCCTGGACAGACTGAACCGCCTGGCGAGTCCTGACCCGGCCGAGCGGACGGCCGCCGCGTTGTCGTCGTGGGGCGTTCGACCCTGGACCGATCTGGCCGTCTGTCGAGAGACCGGGGTGCCGATCGTTGAGGTTCCCGCCGTGCTCGACCACCTGGCGGCCTCGGGGGCCTTGATCGATCTACCGATCGGTCCCAGGCGATCGGTGCGGGTCATGGCCGAAGTCGCCGCCGACCTGGAGGACCGATTACTCCGCGCCCTGGCCAGGCTGCACGCCGCACACCCCAGGCAGTCGTCGATCCGACGTGCCCACGTCGTCGCGGCCTTGCCTGATCTGGCCAGCGACGCTCTCGTCGCCGGCCTGCTTGCCCGGCTCAAAGCCAGGGGCTTGATTCTCGAAGACGCCCGAACCGTGGCTCTCAAGGACTTTGAACCCAGGTTGAGCCACGCCGAACGCAGGCTCAAGGCCGAATTGGCCGAGACGATCCAGGCCGGCGGGCTCAGTCCGCCAGACCTCGCCGACCTCACCGCCAACGCAGGTCCACGCGCCTCGGTCCTTCCCGAACTCTTGACCTTGCTGGTTGATGAAGGTTCGATCGTCGATCTCGGCCACGGCCTGTTTCTCGACGTGGACGCCGACGCCGACCTGCGCCGCAAGGTGACCGACCATCTGGCCGACGGCGGTTCGATCACCATGTCCGGCCTGCGCGACCTTCTGGGCACGACGCGCAAGTTCGCCGTGCCGATTGGGGAATATCTCGACCGCATCGGTTTAACCAGGCGTCAAGGGGACCTTCGAGTCCTGGCCAATCACAGCCCCGGGTAACGTTCAGATCAAGGTACGTGCTTTCATGACTGATTCCGCGTTTCGCCGCTTGCCGCCGGTTCACGCCCTTCTGGATTATCCCGCCCTGGCCGGAGTTCGCGAGGCGAAGGGGCATGAGGCGACCCTTGCCGCCGCGAGGGCGGCCATCGACGAGGCCCGCCGGGAGATCGCCGACGGCAAGGCCGCCGCGATCGACCTTGAGAGCCTGTCGAGGCGAGCCGCCGCGCTCCTGGAGACGGATCGGCCGACTTTGCGGGAGGTGCTGAACGCCTCGGGCGTCTTGCTCCATACCGGGCTTGGCCGAGCCCCCTTGGCGGCCGAGGCGGTCGAGGCGGTCGCGCGAGTGGCTCGTGGATATTGCAACCTGGAGTTTGATCTGGAGACCGGCGAGCGCGGCCGACGCTTGACCGGAACCAACGAGCTGGTCCGCCGCTTGACCGGAGCCGAGGCCGTCGCGGTCGTCAACAACAATGCCGCCGCGACCGTTCTGGCCTTGCGGGCCTTGGCCATTGGCCGGGAGGTGGTGGTCTCGCGCGGCCAACTGATCGAGATTGGCGGCAGTTTTCGCCTCCCTGACATTTTCGAGCTCTCTGGCAGCCGGCTCCGCGAGGTTGGCACGACCAACAAGACCAGGCTCAGCGACTATGAGGGGGCGATCGGCCCGGACACCGCCGCCTTGCTCCGGGTCCACCCGAGCAACTACCGGGTCGTCGGGTTCACCGAATCGGTCGGCATCGCCGACCTGGTCGCCCTGGGACACTCGCGAGGCTTGGCCGTCATTGACGACGTCGGCTCAGGCGCGCTCGGCCCTGGCCGACCCCCTCAGATCGCTGACGAGCCCACGATCGCCGAAGGGCTGACCGCGGGGGCGGACCTGGTGCTCTGCTCGGGCGACAAGCTGCTCGGCGGCCCCCAGTGCGGCCTGATTCTCGGCACCCGGGCGGCCGTTTCGCGAGTGACGTCCGACCCCTTGATGCGTGCCCTTCGCGTCGGCAAGATGACGCTCGCTGCGCTGGAGGCGACCCTTCGCCTGGCACTTGACCCGGCTTTGGGAGGCCGTCGGATTCCGCTCTGGTCGTTCCTGAACACATCGGTCGATCAACTGCGCGAGCGTGCCGAACGGCTGGCTGGGCTCTTCCGCGATGAGTTGACCTTGCACGCCACGGTGATCGAGACGACCGCGTATCTCGGCGGCGGCAGCGTTCCCGCCGAGCCGATCCCGACGGCCGCGATCCGGGTCGTCCCCCCTTACCCTGCCCCGTTCGCTTCGGAGTCGGCCCTGGCCGGGGCGCTTCGGCTGGGAACCCCGTCGGTCGTGCCTCGCGTCCAAGGGGGGGCTGTGCTCTTCGACCTGCGGGCGATCGCGCCCGAGGACGACGACCGTTTGCTCGACGCCGTCCGCCGACTCGTTCGATGAAGACGCCGCGTGCTTGCGACCAGGACGCGGGGGCGGTATCGTCGCGAAAAGGGCGAGGCCGCGTTCGGCTGCGCCTTGGACTGACTGTCTGGGAGTCTGTGGACGATGAGACTCTGCCGCTTCCGGCTTGAGGATATGATCCTGCTGGGCTTCTACGCCGATGATCTTGTGGTCCCGATCGACCAGGCGGCCGAGGCGTTCGCCGAAGCGATTGGCGAGGAACTCGACCTGCCGGTCAGTGACGACCTGCTTGCGTTCCTGCCGCCGGACGGCCCTGGCTTCGAGGCGGCCAGCACCCTGGCCGCATGGGTCGAGGGGCTCGACCAGGCCGGCAGGCTCGAACTGGCCGTTCCGATCGACGAAGTCCAGCTCTTGGTGCCGGTCCCGCAACCTGGCAAGCTCTTGCTGCTGGCGGGCAACTATGCCAAGCACGTCGAGGAGCGGGGCGGCGTGGCCGCCAAGCGGGCCGAGACCTTCCCTTACGTCTTCCTCAAGCCCCCTTCGACGACCTTGACCCATCCAGGCTCGCCGATCGTCATCCCTCAAGGCTCGCCTGATCATATTGACTGGGAGTGCGAACTCGGGGTCGTCATCGGCCGCACTTGCCGCCAGGTCTCCGAGGCCGACGCCTTGAACTACGTGGCCGGGTACACGGTGGTCAATGACGTCAGCGACCGTCAGTTTTCCCCCAATCCCAAGCGAAAAGCCCGGGAGCGGGACCGGTTCTTTGACTGGCTGCACGGCAAGTGGCACGACACCTTCTGCCCGATGGGCCCCTGTCTGCTGTCGGCGGCAGGGGTTGATCCCCAGGCCCTGCGGTTGACCCTGACGGTCAACGGCCAGGTCAAGCAAGACGCCACCACGGCGGGCATGATCTTCCCGGTCGCGGCGGTCGTCGCGTTCGTCTCTCAGTTCGTGACCCTGGAGCCTGGCGACGTGATCTCGACCGGCACACCGGCCGGGGTCGGCTCGACTTCGGGAACGTACCTGCAACCTGGCGACGTCGTCGTGGCGACGATCGAAGGGATCGGCGCCTTGCGGAACCCGGTTCGGGCCGAAGTCTCCTGAATGGCGATCCCCCCAACAGGACGCGCCCTTTTATAGAAGAGGGGCCACGTCCGGAAGGGGGGGAATAAGTCGTTTCGAGAATCAGGACAGCCTGAGTCGGGCCTTGATTCGGAACTCAGACGTCGGCGCGTCGGCGTCGATGACGCCGGGCGACGCCGAAGCCCAGGGCGCCCAGGGCCAGCAAGGCGAAGGTCGTCGGCTCGGGGACCGGGTGGGACGGCAAGAAGTCGCCGGTGGCGTTAATATGGATGCCGAAGGCGCCCAGGCTGCCGAGCGTCGGTGACGGCGGGGTGAAGTAGCGTGCCTCGACCGTGTAGTCGGTGCCGCCGATGTTGACGTGGTAGGTGCTCGGGTTGTAATCGTTCTGAATCAACGACCCTTGCAAGCCGTTCTCTTTCCGGGTGATCGTGCCGGTAAGCACGCCCATGATGTCCACGCTACCGCTCTCTTTGGTCATGGTGTCGGTGAGCGTCAGCTTGAAGGCGTAGTCAAGCGAGATGGCCGAGGTGCCCGTGTCGGCCTTGTTGATGCCGATCGAGGCCAGAATGCTGTCGGTCCCTGGGCCGGAGGCGTTCAGGGACGATGCGCCGGTGCCGGTCAAGGTCACCGTCGAACCGTCAAAGGTGTACACGCCGACTGATGGGTTCGGCGACCCGTCGGGGCCGTTGGGATGCTCGGTCGGCTTGAGCACCTCGACCGCCTGGTCGAAGGAGCCGATCGAAGGGGATTCCATCGTGTCGGCTCGGGTGGTGGTCGACCCGGCCAGCAGGAGGGCAGCGGCTAACGCCGCCGACAGGCAGGGATGGTTCCGGATCATGTGAGACTCCATTCTCTCGGATGTACGGTACAGGCCCCGGTTCGGAAATCCATGGTTGCTCCGATCCGGCCTCGGCACGAACGGCTTAGATCTTTAACAAAACCTCCAAAGACCGGCAAGCCCAACCTTCTGAACTCTCCTCATGGGTTTTTTGGCTCAAGAGACCATCCTCGATCTCCCTTTGAACTCGGAGCGACACGACCAGTTCGTTCGCGCGGGAACCAACATAGGCTATACATTTTTAAATGTTTTTAAGTCTTCACTTATTTAAATTAAGTGTTTGGTTGCATTGTTCGCCTCTCCAGGTGCGCACCGCGAACGCAAACGGGGTGAGACGTGGTCCGGCGTTGGCGACTGCAAAGGGCCCTGATGGGGCGATGGGGACCCGGCTTACCGGAATCCAGCGGCCTTCCTGGCGTTCTTGGCCCGGGCGCGACGCGCCCTGCGGTTTAACGGCGGCGGCGGTGCTGGGGGGTCGATGATCGAGGCCAGGGTGGCCGTCAACGGGGGCGGCGTCGACAATGGTTGAGGACGATCGCTCGCAGCAGGAGGCGGAAGCGGGGCGACCACCGCCTTGGGAGCGTCGGCTGGCGTCGGCGTCGGCGTCGGCGTCGGCGTCGGCGTTGGTATCGGCCCCGCTGGTTTGGCGGCGCGTTGGCGGCGTTGCAATTCATCGTCCGACCAGAACAAAAGACGTTGGGCCGACGTTTCCCAGCGGCGGATCATGCGAACCGTCGGGTCGTCGGTGATCGGAAACCCCGCCGAGGCCCGCTCGCGCTCGGCGTCGTCGAGCGGAGCCAGCACGTCGGAGCGCTGGGCGTTGAGTTCACGCAACTGGCGATCGACCAAGTTCGTCAAGGCGTCCAGATCGGCGTCTTTGGGCAGGTCAGGGCAACAATCACGCAGCGCTTCATGCACGCCGAGCAGGTCGAGGGCCAGGGTGCGTTGCGCCTGGTCCCAGCCGCCGTTCTGGATCAGAGCGAGCCGCAAGCCCTGCCAACACTCGATCAGCCAATCGGCGCCGTGCTTGGAGTTCTCAAGAGTCGCGACGGTGCGGCCAGGCTGTTGCGCCAGTTTCGCGGCGACGATTTCGACCTCCTGGCGACGATCGGCGTCCCAGCAGTCCAGGGCGCGTTCGGCTAATCTGTTCAGCGCGGCGGTTTCCAGGTCGGCGCAGCGTTCGAGCCGGATCGAGGCCAGGGCGATCTGCCCGACGAGGAAGGTTTCATAAGGCGTGCCCGGGTGCAGCTCATCGCAGAGTTTGGCCGCCCGTTCGGCGACGCTGGCGGCCATTTCGTCAGGCAAGACGACCTCGGCGCGCATGCCGTGCTTGAGTGCGTTTCGTCGCGAGGCGTCCTTGCCCTCCTTGGTTTTCGGGCCTCCAGAGCGAGGCTTCTTGACGATGGTTTCCGGTTCCAGCAACGCGGTCATTGGCGTTGATCTCGATCGAGGACAGGCCGATTTTGGTTCAGACCGGCCGAATTAGTCCTCGCCCAATCCAGCCTGATCAGGCGACGACGCCTGAGATACCGGTTTATGATCGCAGAACCGGAGGAGGATTTGGTGAGATTTTTTGGGATTTTGGCGGAACGAGCGACCGGAGGGCCGGAAAACCTCATCCGGCCCTCTGTATAAAGGGGGAGAGAGGACCGGATGCCGCTGGTTCCGCCGGCTGTCAGGAGGAATGGTCTGGGCTGACACACGTTTTTTTCGGGGTGCATCGCCTAGCGATTGTTGTGAATTTTGGAGGGCGTGCGCGGTTCGTTGTCTCCGGTTCTCGGAGTCGGATCGCGCACGCCTTTTCAGGACCGTTCTTGTCACGCTCTAAATAAGTTGCGAGTCGCCTGGTTCTCGGGTCGCCTCGGTCGCTCAGGAATAGGGTCGGTAGACCCACATGGTGCCACCCGTGAAGGAGTAGGTCGTCGCTGTCACTGTCCGATCTGAGGCCTTGCTGGTGGTTGAGTACGACTTGCCCCAGATTGTCCCGCGCTGGACGATCCGCTTGGCATCGGCCGACTTGCCCGCCGATCCCACGTTCTGC
>JBDTIR010000135.1:0-8955 GCA_039936275.1 Isosphaeraceae bacterium
CCAAGGGTCGGCGAGACAAACAGCGAGCAGTTCTTGCCCAACCCCCTGGTTCGGCCGGTCTCGTCTCCCTTGATCCGGCCGTTCGTTAGGGGGCGAGACGTGGCGGAGGCTGACGGAAGTACGCCCGGAAGGATTCGAACCTTCGACCTACGGTTTAGAAGACCGTTGCTCTATCCGGCTGAGCTACGGGCGCGTGGAGAGAAGGCCCCGATGGATTCGGTGTGCCAGTCGGATAGTTTAGCGAAGGCGAAGCTGGATCGCTAGAGATTGGCCGGGAAAGAGGTCGGTCGGGGGGGGAGGAACGGGCTTTTTGGTGGAGATCATCTCTTTAGGACGGGGCAGTTCGCGGCTACAATCGCTCGGTCAACGATCGAGCGAAACCAAAACGGGATCGAGGGCCGGGAATACGACGGCCCAAACGGGTCGGCCGCCAAGAGGGGATGGACGCGATGGACATGGATAAGCTGGTTTCGCTCTGCAAGCGCCGGGGGTTTATCTTCCCGTCGAGCGAGATTTATGGCGGAATTAATGGGTTCTGGGATTACGGCCCGCTCGGCGTCGAACTGAAACGGAACATCAAGGACGCCTGGTGGCGCGATTATGTCTCGGGCCACGACGATCGGTTCCAGCCGGAAGGAACTCCGTCGGCGTTCTCGATGGTCGGCCTGGATTGCGCGATCATCATGAACCCGAAGGTCTGGGAAGCCTCAGGGCACGTCGGCGGATTCAGTGATCCGATGGTCGATTGCCGGGAAACCAAGGAACGTTATCGGGCTGACCAGCTTTATGTCTTCCGGCATGATCTGCCCGGGAACGCCGATGCAGAGCCGCGACATCTCAGCGTCGCCCTCACGGGCGCGACGGTCGAAGACGCGCGGGCGGGGCTCGGCGATCGCCTGATCAAGCTGGCCAACAAAGGGGCACTCTCGATCAAGCGCAAGGACTTACCCGAGCCGACCGCGTGCGCCTATCTTGACCTGAGCCCTGGCGATCGCGACCAGATCATCGGCCCAACGGCTACCAAGCCAGGCACCTTGACCGAGCCGCGCAACTTCAATCTGATGTTCGAGTCGAACACCGGGGCCGTGGCCGATGATTCGAGCAAGGTCTACCTCCGTCCCGAAACCGCGCAAGGCATCTTCGCCAACTTCAAGAACGTCGTCGATACCAGCCGGGTCAAACTTCCTCTCGGAATCGCGCAGGTCGGCAAAAGTTTCCGTAATGAGATCAACCCGCGCAATTTCACCTTTCGCTCTCGCGAGTTTGAGCAGATGGAGATCGAATTCTTCTGCCACCCCAGCGAAGCGGCCCAGTGGTACGCCTACTGGCGGAAGGCCAGGTTCCAGTGGTACGTGGACCTCGGCCTGCGCAGTGATCGGCTCCGCCTGCGCGACCACGACCCGGACGAGCTGGCCTTCTACTCGACCGCCACGGCCGACATCGAGTACGCCTTCCCGTTCGGCGTCAGTGAGCTGGAAGGGATCGCCCACCGGGGGGACTACGACCTTAACCAACACATGAAGTTCAGCGGCAAGGACCTCAGCTACTTCGACGAGGAGAAGAAAGAGCGGTTCGTTCCCCACGTCGTCGAGCCTTCGGCCGGGGCCGATCGCGCGACCTTGGCTTTCCTCTGCGAAGCCTACAACGAGGACGAGGTCGGCGGCGAGGCCCGCACCGTCCTCAGGTTCCACCCCAGACTCGCCCCGATCAAGGCGGCTGTCTTCCCCTTGGTCAAAAAAGACGGCATGCCCGAGCGAGCCGAGGCGATTTACCGAGACCTGAAACGGCAGTTCAACGTCGTCTACGATGAGAAAGGGGCCGTCGGCCGCCGTTATCGCCGACAAGACGAGGCCGGCACCCCGTTCTGCATCACGGTCGACGGTCAGACCCTCGCCGACGGCACGGTTACATTCCGAGACCGCGACAGTTGCCGACAATGGCGCGTGCCCTCCGAAGGAGCAACGCACGCTCTGCGCGACCTGCTGGAAGGAAAGGCGATCCCGCCCGGGGAATGATCCTTGACGTCGCCTCGCTTCTTTTAAACACAAGATCAACTTACTTATTAAAACATGGACGAAAGCCGACGCCCCCTTGGCAATCAGGTCGCGCGTCGGCCATCATCAGTGAGACACTCCCCGATGGAAAACGGGGGCAAGCCGGAAAATCGAGGCCGTTGATGACGCCATGCATCAGCCAGGTGACGACGCTTAGCACACCGTTCGAGGCCGACCTGCCTGCCTATGCGCGAGCGGGCTGGACGGCGGTCGAGCTCTGGTTGACCAAACTGGAAACCTTCCTGGAACAAGGACACACCATTGCCGACGTCAAGGGGCTGCTTGAGGAGAACGGCCTGAAGGCGGCCGGGGCCGCGATGCAGGGCGGCTTGCTGCTATCTCGGGGCGAGGAACGGGAGGCGCACTGGGACCACTTCCGCCGCCGCCTGGATCTGCTGGCCGAACTCGGCGGGCCGACCCTGGTCGTGGCGGCCGACTTCGCCAACGAGCCGGTCGCCGACGACTTCGGCAGGGCGTCCGACTCCCTGGCCGAGGCCGCGTCCTTGGCCGAGCAGGCGGGGGTCCGGCTGGCCCTGGAGTTCCAGAAGTCGGCCCGGTTCTGCGCCAGTCTGGATACGACTCTCGCCCTGATCGCTCAGTCCGGCGCGAGCAACCTGGGGGTCTGCTTCGACCTGTTCCATTACTATACCGGGCCAAGCAAGTTCGAAGACCTGGCGTATCTCACGGTCGAGAACCTCGCCTGGGTCCAGGTCTGCGACCTGAGCGGAACGCCTCGCGAGTTGGCCGGCGACGCCGACCGAATCTTGCCAGGTGAAGGAGACTTCCAGCTCGATCCGATTCTCGGCCACCTGGCCAGGATCGGCTATCAAGGGTACATCTCGCTCGAAGTGCTCAATCCCCAGCTCTGGCGGATTCCGGTCGACCGGGTGGCCGACGCGGCCTATCGGGCTACGGCACGGATCTTGCCGCCCCAAGGGGCGGGCCTTGACTCCCCTGGAGGGCTTTGAGCGTGTCGGTGGCGGCGATCACAGGCCCGGCAGCTATCTATCGCGAAGAGCAACTCTTCGGCTGGTGGGTCTACGCCCTCCTGGCCGCGATGATGACCTTTGGCGGGCTCGGCTTTGCCTGGACGCGCCCGCTCGATCCAGCCTTGCCTCGCCACGCATGGTCGCTTGACCTACCCCTGGGCGTGCTGGTCGGCGTGACCCTGCCGTCAGTCCTGGTCGTCGGCGTCCTGCGCATGACCACTGAGGTCCGGCCCGGGGAAGTCCTGGTCTGGTTCGGCTGGATCCCCAGTTACCGTCGGGCCGTCGCCCTGGCCGGCGTCCAGCGCGTGGAAGTTGTCCGCTATCGCCCGCTGACCGACTGCGGCGGCTGGGGCGTCCGCCGAGGCCGAGACGGCGAGCGGGTCCTGAACGCTCGGGGCAACCAGGGGGTTCGTCTCCACTTCGCCGACGGCTCTTGCCTCCTGATCGGCAGCCAGCGACCCGAACCCCTGGCCACCGCGATTCAAAGCGCGATGGGATCCAGTTGTTGACCAAGCCCCTTGAAATGGTTCACCACAACAGCGCGGAGAACTTTGAAGCGGAAACCACACAGGCGAACCGAGGACCAGGATGATCATCTCCGTTGTGCGGCTTCCACCATGCTCTTCGTGCCGTTTGTGGTGAACTAGGGCATACACCTGATGAACAAGGCGACTGGATCAAACCTTGAGCACTCGATCCCGGGCGCTGACCTCCCACTCATCGACGAGGCGGCCGCCTTCGATGATGTACGCCGTCTGGTGCAACGCACAGGTTGGGCAAATGTGCGTCGGAATCGCCAGCAACGGGGTGCCTGGCGGGTAGTCGCTGGCCTTGGGGGTGTCCACGACCAGGTGCTCCTCACTCTGACCGCCGAGGGTGGCGTCGGCCACGCCCAGCAGAGTCAGGCGAGCGCCGACCGGATCGGCAGCGACGGCCTTGTAGCCCAGATCCAGGCAAATCCGGTCGGGCCGAGGGTGGCTGATGACGCGGGTCAAGAGCAAGGCGGCCGGGGTGAACGGCAGGTCCGGATACTTGGCGGCGTAGCCGGCGTCGTGCAGAACGGTAGTCCCCGGAGCACATTCAATTCCAGGCTCGTCAAGCTCAGCGTAGACCGGAAGCGCCGGCGTGCCGCCCAGGACCAGGCGAGGGACCGGCAGGCCGCGGCTTTGAAGCTGGTCGCGCAACTTCAAGACAGGCTCGAAGCCCGCCCGGGTGACTTGCCGACGCTCGTCAAGGTCCACGACCTGAAGGTGCCCGTCATACGCATGCAGGCCGTCCGGAACCAGGCCGGGCAACTCGGCGATCAGTGCGTACAGGTCGGCCGCGCCGTCCCCGGGGTCGATCCCGGTCCGCCCCATGCCCACCTCCAGATCGACCAAAACCGGCAAAGGGCGGTCGAGTTTCGCCGCCACCACCGCCGCCGAGAGCGCCCTGGCCGAGTCGGCATGGTCCACGATCGCCCGGAAGGTCGTCTCGGGATAGGTCCGGATCAGGTCGGTCCACCGCGCAAGGTTCGGCCCGACCAGCGGATAGGCCAGAAGGACGTCGCGGCCGCCGGCCTGGGCGACCATCTCGGCCTCGGCGATCGTGGCGCACTTATGTTTATGCACTCCCATCTCTTCGATCAAGCGGATCAAGGCCGGCATCTTGTGCGTCTTGACGTGGGGCCGGAGCCGATCGGCCCCGTTCGCGACCCGGATCATCGAGGTCAGGTTGTCACGGACGATGTCGCGGAAGATCAGCAAGGACGGACTCAAGAGCGCCGAGGGGTCGTCGATCGCGTAACGGGGGTCAATCTTCATCGCGAGGGTTCCTGCTCCGGTCCACGAGGGGCGTCGATGTCGCTTCAAACGAAAGGGGCAACGGCTTCAAGAGTACGGCCTCGCCCCGCCTGGTGCCAGGGGCGCGTCCTTGGCGACGACCTCCCTTGGAATTCGTGAAAACACGGGTTATTGATTTACATTGTTAAAATATTTCATTGCGCTTTAGACTTCGATATCAAAATAAGGGGAGCGATCAATGCCTCGGTTCGCGCCGACCTTGGTTTCCGTCCTGGCGGTCTGGGCTTTCAGCCTGGGGGTCCGACCGGCGAGCGCCGGCGACAACTTCGCATTTTATCATGAAAACGTCCTGGGAACGTCAATGGAGCTTCGCCTTCTGGCCGACAACGCCGAGGCCGCCAAAGGGGCTGAAGCGCGCGTGCTCGCCGAGATCGACCGCCTTGCCCTGATCTTCAGCGACTACGAGGCCTCCAGCGAGTTCCGCCGCTGGCAAGGCTCGGCGCATCGTCCGTTGACGACATCCAGGGAACTCTTTCAGGTCCTTGAAGCCTGCGACCGCTGGGAAACCTTAACCGGCGGCGCATTTGATCCTCGGGTGCGGGCGTTGTCAAACCTCTGGTCGGATTGCGCCAAGAAGGGCCGTCAGCCGTCGCCTGGAGAGCTAGCCGGGACGAAGGCCCTCATGAGCCAGCCAGCCTGGCGACTCGATCTTGAGCATCGCACCGCCGAACGATTGTCCGACGGCCCGTTGAGCCTGAACGCCATCGCCAAAGGGGACATCGTCGAACGGGCCTGCAACATCGCCCTGGAGCCTGGCCAAGGCGTCTCTGGCGTCTTGCTGAACCTCGGCGGCGACTTGCGCGTGGCTGGCGACATGGTCCAGACGATCGCCATCGCATCACCGAGGCTCGATACCGAGACCTCCGAACCTTTCAACTTGATCGAGGTTCGCAATCGCGCGGTCGCCACCAGCGGCCGTTCGCAACGCGGGTTCCAAATCCAAGGGAAATGGTACTCTCATATTCTTGATCCAAGGTCCGGTGAACCGGCCGACAGAGTCGCCAGCGCGACCGTGATCGCCGAGCGTTCGACCGACGCGGACGCCCTGGCGACGGCCTTGAACGTTCTCGATCCCGGGGACGGCGTGCGTCTGGCGGACGCACTGCCGGGGGTCGAATGCTTGATCATCAAGACCGACGGCCGCGCCCTGCGGAGCAAAGGGTGGGAGCACTTCGAGCGCCCCCTGGCCGTGGCCTTGCTTGACGGACAGGGGGGCAAGGCAGAGCAGAGGGCCGCCGCTCCTGGAGGTGAGTTTGAGATGCTCATCAAGTTTGAGATCCAGCCGCCCACGGGGAACCCGGGGCATTACCGCCGCCCTTATGTGGCGGTCTGGATCGAGGACAAGGACGGATACCCGGTTCGCAACCTGACGCTCTGGGTCTCGCTCGGGGGGTCGGGGCCCGAGCGCTGGCTGCCCAACCTCAAGCATTGGTATCGGTCCAACAAGGCCAGGACCAAGGTTGAGAAGGCCGACATGACCCTCGTGACCGCGCGACCGACCCGCGCCCCGGGGTCGTACTCATTGCTCTGGGACCTCAAGGACGACCACGACAAGCCCTTGCCAGCCGGCACGTACACCGTCTTCATTGAATCCGCGCGTGAGCATGGGACCTATCAGAGTATCCGCAAGCAAGTCACCCTCGACACAGCGCCGATCACCGAGGAACTCAAAGGGAATGCCGAGATCAAATCCGCCTCAATCGACTACCACCGAAAAACTCCAGCAAATTAGAACTCCGGCGCGTTCCGAGCCGTTGAACGTCCGCTCCTGGCGGCGCAGGCTCGCCATCCGGTTCGCCGCCTGGATGCGTTGGACTCATATTTATCTCTCGATGTTCGGTCTGGCCGCCGTGCTGTTCTTCAGCCTGACCGGCCTGACGCTCAACCACACGGACTGGGTCTTCGGCACCGCCGAGCGTCAAGACGAGGCCCAGGGGCAACTTGACCCGACCTGGTTGCGGCTCGACGTCCCCGGGTCGTCCACCGGCGAAGGACTTGACCTGGATCGCCAGGTCGCCAAGCTGGAAGTCGTCGAGCACTTGCGCCAGGCGCATGGGGTCAAGGGGGCCTTGAGCGAATTCCGGGTGGACGAAGGGGAATGCCTGGTCACATTCAAGGGGCCTGGCTACTCGGCGGACGCCTTTATCGATCGCGGCTCAGGCCGTTATGATCTGACCCAGATCCACCACGGTTTCCTCGCCCTGGTCAACGACCTGCACAAGGGGCGAGACACCGGCCCAATATGGTCCATCGTCATTGATCTATCAGCCATGCTACTAACCTTGATCTCTCTGACCGGCCTGATCTTGCTATTCTATCTGAAGCTCCGTCGCGTCCCCGGCATGGTTGTGGTCCTGCTCGGCTCAATCATCTTGACAGCGGTCTACTGGTTCCGCGTTCCTTGAGAGCAGGGTGGTGGTGAGGTGGGCTTCCAGGAAATCGCAAAAGCCCGCGTACTCGGCGAATGCCCAAAAAGTGACCTTCCCCACGAAGAGTGGGCGCTCACTCGTCCGACCGCGCGGCAAGAGTCGGACGTTGCGTTCGGGGATCAAGCCGTGGGTTTGCGGCAACATCAGGCGGCTTGGTGGCGGGATCTGAGAAAACAAGGTTGACACCCAAGTCGGATTTTAGCTAAAGTGCCGACACTCCTGGACCGGAAGTCTCGTCATGGTAGACGGGGCTGCGGTCGCGAATGAAGTTGAGCCGTGTCGGTTGATCCGGCAAGGCTTGGCACCCTCGTTCAGGAGTTCGTCTCAACCTTGGAATGGATTCCGGATGGTCTCGTCTCAGCCCGGTTTCGGGCACACTCCCACGATCGACACCATTGTCTGTCCGGTCCCCGAGGAGCGACGACTTTCGTCGTCTCATGGTTCCGCGTCTCTTTTCGTTGAGAGAGGCCCACAGTCAGGCCCTTTGGAATCGATCGTGAGTCCTTGCCTTGCCAGCCGGGTCAGACCCGGAGCCAGGCGCGACTTGTGCCGATCGGAATCGCTATCGCGACGCGACCAACGCCCCCTTGATCGGGGACCGGGAGCGAACCGGCGGCGAACGGCCACGGAGGAAGACCCCATGCACCGGATGCGACGCTTCATCACCCTGTCTGGCCTGGTCCTGACGTCCCTCGCCCTGTTCCACTCGCAGGCACAGGCCAGCCTGATCGAAACGGCCAAAGCCAAGCAGACCTTCCCGGACGTCTGGGCGGACGTCAAAGGGGGGGCGGATTACACGTATGACGCCGGCAGCCAGACCGGGCAGTTCCACATGCAAAACACACCCTTCCTGATCGCGGGGTCCGACCCGAGCCCCGGGTTCGCGATCACCGACCCCTCGGAAGGGGCGCGGAGCCAGGTCATTGACCTCAAGCTGGACTCCAGCGGCAACGTCGTCACGTCCGACTCGAACTCTTATGAGCTCTACGGGTCGGTCACCGCCGAGGGTCACACCTACAGCGGCCTGCTCTTGAAGGGCACGCCCACGGCGTTCGACTCCTATCACCCGACTGACGGTAAAGGGCTTGATACCTTCTACATCGGGTTCAACGTCACCGGCGGGCAGCTCGCGCCGTTCTACGGTGACGACGCCTACGTGCTGGCCTTCCCCGAGTTGAACAGCACCTTCACCGGCCGGTTTGACCAGAACTGGAGCATCCAGAAGGCTCAGAGCAACACCCGCTCGGTGAACTCGCCCCAGCCCTTCCCCATTCCCGAGCCAACCACGCTCTTGCTTCTGCTCTCCGGCGGCTTCGGCCTTGCCTATCGTCATCGCCGACGACTTGGCCCGTTGAGTTGAGTCTTGGGAGTGGGCGGTCACGCCAAAAGATCAAGCCGGGAGTTCATGCGGATTGGCCTGAACTTCCGGCTTGTTACGTGATTGACATCGCTCACTTCAAAACCACTTAATCCGCCTGGAAGGTCGCGGAGAGCTTGCCGAGGGCCTCATTCTCGATCTGGCGGACCCGCTCCCGCGTCAGCCCAAGGCATTCGCCGATCTCCTTGAGCGTCTTGGGGGGCAGGTCGTTCAGGCCGAATCGCATCCGCAAGACGGTGGCCTCGCGCTTGTCCATCTCGTCGA
>JBDTIR010000136.1:0-3690 GCA_039936275.1 Isosphaeraceae bacterium
GAGGACGTTCATGCGCGCGTCTGGGTCTCAGGGGCTTGGAAGTTGTGAGTTACTTGGATTTCGAGATTGAATCGGAGTGGTGCGATTGGTTGCGGAGGGCGAGTGACGCCCGCCGTCTTGGGATCTAAGGCGGCGGGCGTCACCCGCCCTACGGCAAGAGGAACCTCGTGGTCAACCGCGTCACTCCTATTGGAAACCATCTAATCTTAAAACGACGACGGCGGTCGAGGCGGTCTCAGGGTCTGCCCGTCAGGCTACGGCAGTTCCGTCTTCGGAATCGTCGGCGTGAGGACGGGGCCGGGGACGGGGGTCGTTGGGGTCTCGCCAGTCAAGCTGGGGGGCGTCGCCCCAGATTTCCTCGAGCGCGTAATAGGTCCGGGCTTCCTCGGAGAAGATGTGGACGACGAAATCGCCGTAGTCGATCAGGGCCCAGCGACCCTCGTCAGACCCTTCCATCCCCAACTTGAATTCGCCGACACGTTTCATCTCGGCGTCGATCTCAACGGCGATCGCGCTGGCCTGCCGACGAGATAAGGCGGTGGCGATGACGAAGAAGTCAACCAACGGGGTCGCCGGACGGAGGTCCAGAAGCAGAATGTCTTTGGCGCGATTCTCGTCGGCGATCTGCGCGCAGCGCTGAGCGCGTTCCAGGGCGCGTTGCAGCCGGTCGGGATTCGAGCGAGTCACCGCACCGGAGGGAACCTGATCCTGCGGTTCGTGGGTGCCGGAAGGCAGCGCAGTTGACTCAACGGTGGTGGTCGTGGCGTCGGGAATAGTCATCTCGTCCTTGGTTTCGGCCATCACAGCGGATCTCGGGTCGGACTCGGGTGACGGTCCATCGGCGCATCCCGTCATCAAACAAACCTCAACAGCGGGTCGTCCCCGTGGACTGAGGTCCGTAAGCAAGACACAGGCGCCGACCATCAGGGTTCGGGGCGGCTCAAACGAGTGTACCGTCTCACGAACCTAATGACTATACGGAAGAATCCCCCGTCGGGATCGTTTCTTCAAGGAAATGTGATAACGGCACGGACGCCGTCGATGATGCTAAATGAAAACGCGACCCGATTTGAGCCGTCCGGTCTCTCAAAAATGATCAAGGACGCCAAGCCCTCGACCGCGTGCGTCGAGGAATCAGTTCCTGTTTACTTGATACCAACAGATTAACTATGTGTGAACCTTACCGTTCCCAGGACGATCGCCAGGACGACAACCTGGCCCGTTCGCTCCGCGAGGAGTTCGGCGAGATGCAATGGCTGGTGAGCTGGACCCGCCTCGACGACGGCGCCTGGCTGGCCAGGCTCTCCGGCCCGGGGGTGTCCAGGACGGTCGAAGCCGTCGGCCCTTCGCGGTGCGAGGCCATCAGAGACGCCTCCTCGATCGCCGCTCAGGTGCTTGATCTTGCTCGTTGAATTTTATGGATTTTTGCACACTTTAAACGCTTTTTAAAAACAAACTCGAACGAGAAGTTCAATAACACCTTGTTTTTATTTTATTTTTTATTTGTGGAGTAGCGTAATGTCGTTAAATCCGTTCCGTGCAGCCCGGGGGCGTGCCAGCGCCGAGACCTTGGCGCGCGACACCCCCTTTCAAGGGATCGCCAACGCCGCACTGGCTAAGTTCCAGGGCCATCGGGCCGACCTGGAACGACGGGTGCGCCGCGGAGACCTGACCGTGAAGGTCGCCCGCACGCAGGCCGCCGCCGCCGCCGAGGCCCTGCGCGACCAACTCCAGCAGCAGGCCAAGGGGTACAGCCCCGCCCCAAGGGCCTTCCTGGACCGTCTGGTCGATGCGACCCAGAAGCGGGCAAAGGCTCGCGAAACCCAGTCCCTTGAAGGACTTCAGCGCGAAACGAACCGCTTGCTGCGACTGACCTTGACTGAGCAGCAATTGCAGAACCGCGCTAACGAGTTCGAAGGGCGAACGTTCGTCTCGTCCATGAGCGGAAGCGCCCCCGCGCCGACGCTGGAAAGCCTGCTCGCTTTCCATGAAACCGCCACTCAGAATGGTGACGAAACCGCCCGCGAATGGGCCCGTCGCCAGCTTGAAGGCCAGCGCCTTCGTGCCTTCAGCGACGAGGACCAGGCCAGGATTAACCAAGCCTGCCACCGCCCCGACCAACTGAGCCCGGCGATCGTGGCGCGGTACGTCGAAGCGATGCGCGGCCGAGACCCGGAAGAACTGGAAACCTTCGTCGCCGAAGCCCTGAGCGCCAACGACGCCTGCGCCTGCGTTTCAGCGTTCATTCTGGCTCGCGAGGCCCCCGAAGGAGCGGCCCTGCGCTGGGTCCGCGCCGTCTTCCAGGGGCTCGGCTCATTCCCCGACGCCGCCCTGGAGGCCTTGCGCGTTCAGGAAGTCGAGGACCGCGCCGCCGACGCCGAAGCGGCCCAAGCTTGGGCCGAGCACACCGCCGCCCAGGCCGAGAACGAGGCCCGATTCCCCGGCCTGGAACCCCCGACCACGGCCGAGCTCGCCCGCATCGCTCGCTTCGACGCCAAGCCGACCGCCTCAGTCGGTGAGCCGATCGGTCTGGCCTTCGACCGCCGCGGCTTGACCCGCGAGGAGCTTGACGACCTGACCGCCCCCATTGCTGAGAGCGATTGACATCAACACGCGAAGCCGTTGACCGAATGATTCTGCTCGTAGGGCGTGTGAAATACGCCGTCCTCGATACACGGACGGTGTGCATCACACGCCCCATAAAAATCTTATAAATACAAATTATAACATGTTATTAAAATTACAGTATACCGATTGGGCGTTGTTCCGCTTGGAGCACAAGCCCATTGAAACCTGATGCCGAGTGGTGTTGATAATGTATAATATACCCAAATCATGGAAAGATATCTTCGAAGCGATCATTCGCGGCCCGGTGGCCTGGCAAGCACTGACCGACCTGGCCAAGGCGATCGGGAGCGATCTGGACGTCACGTCCGACCTGCTGGCGGAACTGGAGACCTCGGGCTGGATCGAGGTCTGGGAACAAAGCGATGTGCTGGCCGTGACCTTATCGCCCTTGGGGTCGGCGAGGCTGGGAGTCCGGTTGATCGAAGTCGGCCCCGAGGAACTCCCGCGTTGGGGATTCGTGGGCGATCCGGAACCGCCTGCGCCCAGAGCCAAGGGTGTGGCACGCGAGGCGAGGGCCGCCGAACTGCTGAGCGTGGTCGATACCAGCCCGGGACCCGTCTTGGCCGCCGAAATCGCCGAACTGGCCGCGACGGCGACCCAACGAGCACCGGGATCGGTTCACTTTCCTCGGCCAACCTTGTTGATCGGTCAAGGGCTCTCTCCCTGGCCGGGGCCGACTTGTCACAATACCGAGGCCCCCCTCTGTCTGGCCTGTAAGGGAGCGTCGCTGCAAGCTCATATGTACTGCCTCTACTGCGACCGCTGGGGGCTCGACCACCTCTTGACCCCGCATGTCAATCGCCGGCAACCGCCGCGCAACGCCCGGCCTACGACGCCGACGCCGCCCGGGTCCCGTCGTGATCAAGCCCATCCCCTTCTCAACCGCGACCGCGACCGTGACCGTCGGAAGATCCGCCACGCCCTTCGAATGGCCGCGCGCGAGAAGACCGCCCGTGATCGGCGGTCCAAGGACACCATCAACGATTAAAAACGTCCGGGTTTTCAAATCTCAATCCAGGCGATATCGGTGAAAGGGTGGGAGCTCGCGGGCGCTTGACCGCC
>JBDTIR010000137.1:0-3770 GCA_039936275.1 Isosphaeraceae bacterium
GTCGGCTCCTGAAGCATTTGCATGTAATGATACGCGCCGTCGTCGAGGATGAAGAACTTCACCGGCAAGAGCGAACGGGCCGCGGTGGACGCCTCCAGGCCTGTCATCAGGAAGCAGCCGTCGCCAACGACCGAGACGACTTGCCGGGTCGGGTCGAGCCGTTGCGCACCGATCGACGCGGGGACCGCCCAGCCCATCGCCTGGTTGTTCGTCGGCGTGAAGTAACGTCTGGGACCGGGAACGTCGATTCCTTCCGAGGCCCAGTGGGTCGCGGCAGTCACGTCAATAAAGATCAGGGCTTCCGCGCAGAGGGCGCGACGCAAATTGAACAGGAAGACCATCGGATCGACCCCGTCAGCCACGCGCACCGTCGCATACTCGCAGCGGTCAACCGCGCGTCGGTCGCGGATCTGGCTCCAGAGAGCAGGGGAGGGGGGTCGGCGCACCGCCGAAGCGTCGGCGAGGAGGCGGTCGAGAAACAAGCGGGCATCCGCTGGCACCTTCACGCAGGTTGGCAGGTTCCGGCCCAGGTTGTTCGGGTTGGCGTCCACATGGATGACCTGCTTGTCTTTCGGCATCGCGTAGTTCGCGGTCGAGACCTCGCTGAATTTCACCCCGACGGCCAGCACGACGTCCACGTTTTTGAACGTCTTCTCAGCCGCTTTGGTGCCATAGGGGCCGTAGCCCCAGCCAACGGCCAAGGGGTGCGCGTCGGAGATCGCTCCTTTGCCACTGACCGAGGTGGCCACAGGTGCTTGAAGCGTCTCGGCGACGGCCGCCAGGCTGGACGCGGCGTCCATGCAACCCATCCCCGCGTAGATGCCGACCCTCAGCCGCTTGTTGGACAGCAAGGCGAGCGCCTGTCGGTACGACGGTTCGTCGAACACCAACGGCCAAGGGGGGGGGACCGGGCAATCGTAGTCCCAGACCTCGTTATAGAAGTTGAACGGGATGACGATCCCGACCGGTCCTGGTTCGCCTGAGCGGGCGATCCGGTACGCCTGGTGGATCGTGCCGGGGATCTGCCCCTGGTGCTGGACTTCGAGCACCGCCTTGCAGACCGTGCGCAGGATCGCGGCGTTGGGCAGGCCGTGGACCTGGCCGATCTTCGCGTTCGGCCCTCGGAGAATGTCCGTGACCAGGCCGACGATCGGCACGCTGTCATGCAAGGCCTCGCCGATGCCGGTCATCGCGTTGGTCAAGCCGGGCCCGGGGACGACGGCGAAGACCCCGGGGTCGCCCGTTACCCGCGCCGCGGCGTCGGCCATGATACTTGCCGACGCTTCGTTGGTAACAAGCAAGTACGGAACGCCGAGCCCCTTCATCGCGTCCCAGAACTCGTTATTGTGCGCCCCGGGGACGCCGTAGACGCACCGGACCCCTTCGAAGCAAAGCGCCCGCACGGCGGCTTTCGCACCGGTCATGCGGCCTCGCACGCCGTAAAATGGGGCGGGTGTCGGCTCGATCGGCAAGGCGGGCGGAAGCTGTCCCCTCGCGGGTCTTGCCGCCAAGGTCGAGGCCCCCAGGGTGCCGAGGCTGGCCAGGACCGTGCGTCGGTTCAATTCCACGGGGGGCTCTCCTTTGGAAGAGGTCTGCACCGCGTCCGATCCATCGAGCGCGGTTCGGGTCGAGGTCGAGGCGCGCCGATTGACGCCCAAAGGACGATCCAGGCGGTCTTATCGACCCGCCTTGAACCTGCCAATCACCTGGATCAGACCGACCCGCCCCGACTGCCTTGGTGCAATCACTACAGCCGTCAAGGCTCATTCCCGGGGGTCGTCCCGCCAGTGTATCCCTTCGTCGGGATCGTCGTCCTCAAGGTCAGGGTCTGGCGTGCCTGGAAAAAGCCGCGCCATCAAGTTTGGTCCGACGGCCAGCCAGAACCGAGCCGCGAAGTAGCAGATCGCGGAGAACGCAAGCGTGGCAATGATCGGATTCTGAGGCGAGATCACCCCCAGCACCGCGAACGCCATGATCGCGGCGTCCAGCATGAATCGCTGGATCGTCCAGGGCCGACGCCCCGGGTCGGCATCCGTCATGATCGCGTCCCATCGTCAATCACCGTCAGACGGGCCAGCCGCTCCAGCAAAGGCCCGTCCAGGCTGTCCGGGTTCTCGCGGAGATGGCGGATGCATTCCAGCATGATCGGCCCGTTGTAGCCGATCGCGTCGAGTGCCTTGACCCAATCGGCCCAATCGACCGTGCCGCGTCCTGGGGGCTCATGCGTGTCTTGTCGCCCATTGTTATCATGAACATGAGTCGTGCGCAGCAGGCGGCCGGCGGCCAGGGTCTCGGAGGCGGGCGAGGCGTTCAGGTGGGCGTGGCCAGTGTCGAGCGCCAACGCCAGTTCAGGACGGTCCAGTTCGGCGACCAGGGCGGCCAGGTCGGCCATCCGGCTCCCCGGGTGGACCCCCGGCGGCATGTTCTCGACGCAGACCACCAGACCACCCTTTTGAGCGTGATCGGCCAGGGTTCGCAAACTCTCGGCCAGGGCGTCTCGGCGCGCGGATTGAAGGTCGGGAGCGGACAACCCGCCCGGGTGAACCACGAGGTAAGTGCCCCCGGCCTCTCCGAGCCAGTCGAGACAGCGCCGGAGGTCGTTCACCGAGGCTTGGCGGATCACCGGATCGGGATCACCCAGATCGACCCGGCGGGCCTCGATCGATTGCCCTCCCCAGCAGCCGTGCGCACTGTGAAGGATCAACCCGGCTTTGGCCACCCGTTTGCGCAGCGCGATCGGGTCGGGCAAGGCTCGCCAGTCTGGTAAAACCTCCAGGCAAACCGCCCCGAGCTGTTCGGCAATGGCCAGATCGGTGTCAAGGTGCCCGCGCGGAAAACCATAGGCGATCATCGTGCCAAGGGGCCGAATTGGAGTCAAAGATCGCGCTTTGGCCACGGATACCTCCTCTTCGCCGAATGACTTCGGAGAGAAACCCTCTTGCCGAAGGTCGGACGCTAAGTCATGATAACAATTCAAGGGCCGCCCCGGCCAGATCGCGGGCCGCTGTACCTGGAACCTCGGGCGCCCGTTAGCCTGCGCGTTCCACCTTCGTCCGTAGTCCCCGACGACCGTGACCCGCGGCGGCGTTCCGCCTGCGGGAAAGGATTGATTCGAATGCCGCCCGCCGCCTTGGTCGATCCCGCCACGATCGATACCGACCGGGTCCTCTATGACCTGGAAGGCATCCGCCAGGGCAACCCGCAACGCTTCGAGATGGAGCAACTGACGGCGATCGTGCATGTGGAATTAGATAAACACCTGATTATTGGCTATAAAGACATCCGCGCCGACGAGTTCTGGGTGAGAGGCCACATGCCCGGCTATCCCTTGATGCCGGGCGTCTTGATGTGCGAGGCCGCTGCGCAGTTGTGCAGCTATCTTTGTCACCTGCAAAAGCTGGTTGAGAACGGTTTTCTCGGCTTCGGCGGTATGGAAGAAGTCCGCTTCCGTGGTCAGGTCAAGCCGGGCGACCGCGTGGTCTTCGTCGCCAAGGCCGTCCGGGTCAACCGCCGCCAGACCCTGTTCGAGGTTCAGGGATTCGTCGGGACCAACATGGTCTTTCATGGCAAGATCATCGGCGTCCCCCTCCCCCGGGGTGAACAAGACCGATGAAGGCATCCCAATCCCCCATCGACGTATCGGCCTATACCCTCGACTACCCGACCGCTCCGCTCTCTTGGGCTGAGGTTTTCGGCCTGGATCGGCCGGTCGAGTTCGAGATCGGTCCCGGCAAGGGGTTGTTCCTGGACAACGCCGCCGCTCGACAGCC
>JBDTIR010000138.1:0-4879 GCA_039936275.1 Isosphaeraceae bacterium
ACGCCTGGCTCAAGATCCGCGAACGCGGCAAGCATCTGAAGGATCAGTTCGCCGAGGTCTCGCGACGAGTCTGGGAGGCGTACCATGCGCCCGACCGGCGGTGCTTCGGGCAACGGCTGCGGTCGCTGAGGACCCGGGCGACGAAGAACCCGGGCGGGGTCGTCCTGGAGAAGGTCGTGGCGTTGTGTGAGAAGCGTGACCGCTGGTCAATCGCCTACCGCCATCCCGGCGGGCACAGGACGAGCAACATGCTCGACCGGTTAATGCGTGGGATGAATCGCTACTTCGACGATGGCCAGCATCTGCACGGCTCGCCGGAGGCCTGCCGACACCACTGCCGAGCCTGGGCGTTGCTCTGGAATTTCGCCCCCTGGAACCCGGCGACAACGCGCGCGAATGACGATTGGCAGTGCCCCGCCGAGCGATTCAACCGGCATCGTTACCACGAGGACTGGTTGCAGAATCTCCTGATCTCAGCCTCACTGGCCGGATACCGATCACCACCGCCCCAAAATCCGTGACGGCCAGAATTATTTTCTGAACATATTCCAAATCAAACCCAGACCTAGCACCGAGGCGAGGATGTAACCGGCGTAGCCTAATGTAAACGGGCCGGCGCGGACGATCAGGGAGGAGCCGACGAGCAGGCCGGCGATCACCACGCCGGCGGCCAGGGTGTTGGCGGCCCGGGTCAGTTGCCTGACCAGCTCCTCGAAGTGCTGGAGGTCGAAGCGGACGGTCAGCTCGCCTCGCTTGAACGATTCGAGCGACTGGCCGAGCACTTCGGGCAAAAGCATGGCAACCCGTTGCATGTCCTCGGCCGCCCGCACCGCATGGCTCAAGACCCGCCAGGGGTGGTAGCGGCGCATCGCCAGATCGCGGATGAACGGCCGAAGTTGCGAGGCGATGTCGAAGCAAGGGTCGAGCGTCCTGCCCACGCTCTCGATCGTCACCAAGGAGCGGATCAAGAGCACCAGATCCGGCGGAATCCGCAAGTGGTGCGTCCGGATCATGCCGATCAGCTCGCGGAGGAGATGCGCCAGGTCAATGTTATCGAGCGTCAATTCGGCATACGAGGCCACCAACTCACTGACGTCACGGCGCAAGGCGGCCGGGTCAACCCCGTCGCCGCGCACGTCCAAAGCGTCGAGCGCTCGCAGCACGCGGTCGGTCTCCTGCGCCAGCAAGCCGAGCAACAAGTCAGCGATTCGCTCGCGTGTTCGCGCGTCGATTTGGCCGAACATGCCGTAGTCGAGGGGAACGATCACCCCGCCTGGCAAGACGCGCAGGTTTCCTGGATGTGGGTCGGCGTGGAAGAAGCCGACTTGAAAAATCTGGGTCAGCAAGAGCTTGGCCCCGTTGACCGCGACTTCGGCCGGGTCGATCCCCAGGCGGCGCAGGCCCTCAAGGTCGTCGACGCCGACCCCCTCGATCAGTTCCATCGCCAGGACCCGGCCGGTCGAATACTCCTTGAACACCGCCGGAACATGCACCTTCGGCATGCGGGCGAGCTGCGACCGGCAGCGCTCCATGGTTCGCAATTCGACGTTCAGGTCCAGCTCTCGCTTGAGGCTGCGCTCGAACTCCCTGGCGATCGCCACCGGCTGGTAGGGCGTCAGCCAGGGGAGCCGGCGCTCGGCCAGTTGCGAGAGGTTTTTGAGGATGTCGAGATCAGCCTGCACCATTTTCTCGATCCCTGGCCGGCGGACCTTCAGGGCCACTTTGCGGCCGTCAAACAAGACGGCGAGATGGACCTGCGAGATCGACGCCGAGGCGATCGGCACGGGCTCGATCCTCGCGAACACCTCGGCCAAGGGGCGGCCGTAGTCTTCGACCAGGATCGCCTCGGCCTCCTCGAACGGAAAAGGGCGAACGTCGTCGCGCAAGGCGGCCAGTTCCGAAGTATAAGCCTCGGGCAAGAGGTCGGGCCTGGTGCTCAGGAGCTGGCCGAGTTTGACGAAGGTCGGGCCGAGGTCCTCGCAGACCAGGCGGAGCCGATGCGCCCGGTCGCGAGGCGGCACGTCCTCTCCCAGGGCGGCCTTCTCGATCGGCCGTACCAGGGTTTCCAGATGCAAGGCGACCACCACGTCCCTGTATCCGTAACGAATCAATGTCGTCAGGATCTGACGATAACGTGGGAGGTCGCGCAGGTGTCCGACGGTCTCTCGGATCATCTCAAAGGGTCGCGACGCTCGCGGGTCGGGATTTCGTGTCATGGTTCACGATTATAGAGTGTTCGCTCCATGGTTGGTTCTCTTTGAAAACCCCGTGCCACGAATCGCCAAAGGGCCCGCGCGACGGTTGCCCTTGCGGAATCGGTCGAACCGAGGTAAACTGGGATCTCGTAATGATTGAATTGGCAAGACGTTGCGTGTTGGATCCCGGTCCTTACATTGGGATGGTTCTATGCTGATTAAGGATCAAGTTGCTTCGGTTCGCCAGATCGAGTCACCTGACGATTTCGCCGAGACTCGCCTGGAAGCCATCGGTTACGTCTTTCACGGCACGGTTCCCCAGGGGGATGGCAACGGCAAGAAGCCCAGTGTTCGTGCGGGAACAAACATCCTCCACTTCGCTCGATGCGCCAAGCTTGAGAAGGCCACCGAGACCGAAACCAAGTTCTGGTTCCGCACCATCGGCGTCGCCAAGGAACACCTCGACGAGACGGTCGGCCCAAACCGCTGGAAATGGTGCAAGATCTGCGAGCGTGAGATCACCCAGCGCTTGATCACTGAACAATAGACCGATCGACCTATCTAAATCCTAACAGTCCATTCGAGCAACCCCTTCGACCGATGCAATGATTTCGACCGCGACGGCCAAGGGGCCGGCTCGTCTGCTCGTGGCGTTCGACCTGGAAACAACCGGCCTGTCCGCCGCGACTGACCGGATTGTTGAAGTCGGTGCCGTGCGGTTCGAGCCCTCGGGACGGGAACTTGATCGGTTCGCGCGCCTGGTCCACCCGGGAAGGCCCATGCCCCCCGCCGCGCAGACGATCCACGGTATTTCCGACGCCGCCTTAGCCGACGCGTCTCCAGCCTCGACCGTCTTGCCCGAGTTTCTCAACTGGCTCGGCGATCCTGGCACGACGACCTTGCTGGCGCACAACGCGGTCTTCGACGCCGCTTTTCTTGGCCGCGAGCTGGCCCGCGCCGGTCGGTCGATGCCCGGTCACGCCGTCATCGACACCCTGGCCCTGGCCCGCCGCCGCTTGCCCGGGGCCCCCAATCATCGCCTCGACACCCTGGCCAGGCTCCTGGGTTTCGATCCCGACGGCCCCCACCGCGCCCTTGCCGATAGCCTGCGGGTCAAGGCTCTCTGGCTCGCCCTGGCGGTTGACGCCGAGCCGGCCGTCGCCTACCCGATCCACGACCCCAACGCCGCTCCGCCCGCTCCGCTTGGTTGGGATCGGCTGGCCGAAGCGATCGCGCTCGGTCATTGCGTCCAGATCCAATACAACGGCGGCACCCGAGGCTCGGCCCCCCGAGCGATTACCCCACGCCGGTTCCTTCACAAAGGCGGCAGGGCGTACCTCATCGCCTACTGCCATCTCGGCGCCGCTGAGAAAGCCTTCCGCCTCGATCGCGTTCGAGCCTACGAAGTCATCGGCAAGGTCCAGACTTCTTGTTGAAGAAGATCGGAGACGTTCGTAGTCATGGCGGGTCTGCTCGTAAGCGTCCGGTCGGCTGATGAGGCCCGCGCCGCCTTGGCAGGCGGCGCGACGGTCATTGATGTGAAAGAACCCAGTCGCGGCCCCCTGGGTCGAGCCGCCCCCGAGGTCTGGGCGAGCGTCCGCCAGATCGTGCCGACGACGGTTCCGGTCAGCGTCGCCCTTGGTGAGTTGCCGGAGTGGCGAAGCTTCGACCCGCCAGACCCGTCCATCTTCGCCGGCCTGGCTTACCGTAAGCTCGGACTGGCCGGAACGAGAACCGATTGGGCACGCGAGTGGGCCGACTTGCGCCAACGCTGGGGCAGCGGCCCCGCCTGGGTTGCCGTCGCCTACACCGACTGGCAAAGAGCCCGGGCCCCGACCCCCGATGCCGTACTCATTGAGGCCATCGCCGACCGCTGCGCCGGGATCTTGCTGGACACGTTTGACAAGGCACGGCCCAGCCCGATCAATAGTTCGTTGCTCCCTTGGATGCGACGCGCACAGTCCAGCGGTCTATTCGTCGCCCTGGCCGGCGGGCTCGACGTCGCGTCAATCGCCCTGCTCCGGCCGCTTCAACCCGATCTGTTCGCCGTCCGAGGCGCCGCCTGCTCTCAAGGCAACCGCGTCGCCTCGATCAACGCCGACCGCGTCGTTCTGCTGGCCCGCGCGGCTGGTGGAGACGAGTTTTCGCAGTCCAGGGCGTTCCCGGTCGCCCGGTCCGGATGACCTTAAATTCTTCGCGGTCATTGTTTATAATGCGTTTCGGTCAGGACGCGCATGATCCCGAGAGCTTGGCCTTCCCCGACGGGGCCAACCAATTGCAGGTACGCCTCATGCACCAGGGCGGTGGCGTTGAGCGAATGGCCAGGTGCCTCGTTCGCCACGTGCCCGGCCGCCAACTTACGCAGTTCGTCGTAAACGAGCGGCAACAACGCCTCCACAACCGGCGGTTCGCACCTCTGAATCCGATTCTAGACCTGAAACAAGCGTAATGTGAGCCCCTCTCTCCGATCATTTCCTCGATGTGACGAGGGCGTACCTTCTCCAGGCCGGGCCGTCACCGCCCGGTTCACCCACATCGTTATCGATCGCTCATCAACACACCACCTCTCGTCGGTTTGGAGCCTATGCGGACCGGGACGTCCAGATCCCGGCTTCGACGACTCCTCGTATCAGTACAGCCGACGACCGTGCAACCGTTCAACCAACCGAAGGAACACCCCTTGC
>JBDTIR010000139.1:0-5209 GCA_039936275.1 Isosphaeraceae bacterium
CGGCGGAAGTGAGGTGCATTGCGGTTAAGCTCGAAGGCTCACCGGTTCTCTGGGCATCTTACGGATACCTGGAGCCATCACAACGATGGTGGCGAATTTGACGTCTCACGACGTGTCCAGTCGGCCCGACACCGTGGCTCCCGAAGCAGTGCCCAAAAGCCATGTACAGAATATTACTGCCCTGACTTCCGTCTGTCAACAGGCCGGAAGCGGTGTACGCAATTCCTGACCATGCCTGAAGGCCGAGGGTTCCACGCCAGATTTGGTGGACCTTTCTGGAGGCGTGCGTCGTCGGGCTTGGGGAACTGGTCTGCGTGCGGGCAGAACCTGGCCGTTCAAGACCCGGGACCTTCTCGGAGCGAACGATATCGTCAACGACGGATCTCGAACCAACGTATCTCAAAGCCAAACGTGCCAGCGGCTCGATAATTTTGGGCGGCGCGGGCGCTCTGGAAGTCCTGTTTACTTCCTGGTTTTGGCCGTTTCAAGGAGACGACCGAGCAAAAAATCGCATGATGCCGCCAGATTTTACTTGCGGAATCAGAACCTTATGATCAAGGTAATAGAACCTTTTCAACTTCGATGTTGAGTAACGAGGACCACGATCGGACGACCCGAAGCCGGGAGGTGCAGCGATGAGACGGACTTACGCCGCGGAAACCTGGGGCGCAACCTCGGAAGACCTGCTCAAGGCCGCGGAACGAGGTGCAAGAATCGCCGTTGATCTGCGGAAAGCAGAGGGCCTGGACAACGACGCGATCCGCACCCGAATTGTCGTCGGATTTCGCCAGCGGTTTGATGCGATCGACTGCGGAGAATTCCAGTTAGAGTCGATCATGGCGGCAGTCCAGCGGGGCGTCGACTCTGCGCTCGGCTGAACTTGAGATCCGGTTCGACACGGTCCCGTTCTCGTTGAGTCGCGGTTTCGCGGCCGGCGACCATCCGACTGTCCAACGGTTATCGAGCCCGAGGCGTGGTCTGATCCGCGAGTGGGCGGTGTGAATCGGAATCGATCAGGACGTAGACCTGATCCACGATCTGGGCCAGACCTTGACCCAGCGGCGAGTCAAGCAGTTCGCGGAATTTCCGATTCAGGGCGACGTCTCGGCTCGAAGCCTCGCGCGGCGCTCGACTTGGGACGGTTCGCCCGAATTGACGCCGGTCTTCCACAAATCCGGTCGGGCTGGCGGTCGGATTCGGCTCTTGCTGGATGATGAGTGATTCAATCGGGATTTCGAGGGCCTGAGCGATCCGGGTCAAGGTTGCGGCCCTGGGCATTTCCGTCTTGCCGCTCTCGATCTGGTAGAGTGCGGTCCGCGAGATCTGGGCCCGATCGGCCAACTCGTGAGGGCCCCACCCCTTGATATACCTCAAGTCTCGGATTTGCCTCGCGACGCTCATCGGTTCTACCTCAACGCTGAACGGTTTGGAGGGAAGCCATAACTCCTGAACTAAAGTCTAAACGATCCGAATCGTTCGGAGATATCCGGAAGACTACGTATTTTCGTCAAATTGCATGGACCCCGGAATCGGGCTCGCTTGGCCTCTTGGGATCGAGCCAGTAGGGGCAAACAGCTTCAAGGGGCACGAGTTACGTTGACCAGTGCGTGCGTGAGCGCGTGTGCTGCGGAACGAGGGCTGTTCTCAGAAACCACAAAAAAATTTATCGATCCGCCAGGCTCCGGGCAGGAATGTCACCGTGGAATTGCACTGGGTCTTGCTGGTAATACTCCTTCAGTTCTTCGTAAAGGTCCGGGTGCTTCCTCTTCAGTTGGGCCGACTTCTCGAAAAAGCACTCGGTCGCCACGGCGAAGAATTCGGCGGGGTTGGTTGCGCCGTACTCGTCGAGGACGCTCCGACGACCCCGCGTGGCGTCTTGACGGAGTTGCTCAAACTCGGAACTCAGCACCCGCGCCCAGGAGACGTAGTGGCTCCGTTGGTTGAGGATCGGGGCCCCGTCGGCGGCGCCGTCTTCCTGGTCGAGTTGGTGGGCAAACTCGTGCAAGACAACGTTGTGGCCGTCCTGGAGGTCGGAAGCGCCGGCCTGCACGTCGTCCCAGGAGAGGACGACGACCCCGTCTCGCCAGGCTTCACCCAGGCGGGCCGACTCACCTTCGAGCACCATGCCCCCGCCGATCGGCTCGACGGATCGGGCCAGGTAGGCCTGCGGATAGACCAGGATCGTGATCAGGCGAGGGTAATAGTCAGTGTCTCGATGGAGCAAGAGCAGGCACGCCTGAGCGGCGATCGTCACCCGGACCTCGTCGGTCAGTTCCAGACCGCCGCAGCCTTCGAAGTGCTTCTCGGCAAGGAAGACCTGGACATGCCCCCGAAGCTCTCGACGGTCAGCATCGTTGAGACGGGCGTCAAGCGGTACGTTTTTTTGAAGAATCAACTCCCAATCAGGCGGGAAAGGCGCAGAGCGAAGCCGCTCCCGACGTCGTCGTTTGAAATAGCCGAACACGCGAGGCCTCCAATAGCGACTTCGAACCGGATGCATGGGCTAACTTCAACGAGGAGGCGCTACAGCCCACCTTCAAAATCAACACGAATCCCGGGTAGATATTTTTCAGGGCTAGCCGTGTTGACCAGGATCACGCGGTCTCCTTCGCGAATCAAGCCGCGATCGGCCAGTTCGGGCAAGCTCGCGAGCGTGGCGGCCCCTTCGGGAGACCAGGCAAACCGGCGCTCTTGCCACTCGGTGCGCAGGGTGGCGTGAATCTGGTCGTCGGTCACGGCCAGGGCGCATCCGCCGGTCTCGCGAATGATCCGGAGGACGTTGATATGTCCGACGTTTCTGGCCACGTTCAAGCCGGTGGCGACGGTCTGGCCGGGGGGCAGGGGGGTAATGTCGAGGTCGCCCGCCTCAAAGGCGCGAACAATCGGCGCGGTGGCCGACGACTGGACGCAGATCATTCGAGGTCGATCGGGACCGACCAGGCCCAGGGCCTCCAGTTCATCGAACGCCTTGGCCATGCCGACGACCCCGGTGCCGCCGCCGGTCGGGTAGACGATCACCTCGGGAAGTTGCCAGCGACGATCGGCCAGGCGGTCGCCGACCGGCTCGGCCATCTCCAGGCCGAGCGTCTTCTTCCCTTCGGTCCGCCAGCCAGGCTCTTGAAAGGTGGCGACGTTGAAATAACCGGCCGGAATCCAGTGGTCGCGCACCCTTGCGGCGCAATCGACGATCGTGCCAGGGACGAGGTCGAGCTTGACGTGTTCCGGGTGAAGCCTGGCCAGCGCCGCGACACCGCCAAGGACCGGAAGATCCGTCTCCGGAGACATGACGATGGCGGCGTCAATCCCGGCGGCGACTGCGTAACGGGCCAGGGCGTCACCGGCATTCCCCTGGGTGGGCACGGCGAGTTTGGTCAGGCCAAGGGCGCGGGCCATCGAGACGGTCATCGCCATCCCTCGGTCCTTGAACGACAAGGTGGGATTGGCGCCAAAGCCCGGATGAGGCTTGCCCTCGTCCTTGACCTCAAGCCGGCATCGCAAACGGTTGGCCAGGGGGTGTGGATAAGCCAGGCTGGGGGTGTAGCCTTCGCCCAGAGTCACGATCTGGCGGCGATCGTCGGGGTCGGCACCGTCTAAAGGGAGCAAGCCGCCGAACCGCCAGAGGCTGCGGCGCGTCGGGTCCCAGCCGCCGTCGGGTCCACGCTCGGCCTTGAGCCGGTCGAGGTCAAAAACCATCTGCACGGGACGTCCGTCGTGCTCGCAAAGGTTCATCAATCGGTCGGCCGGGTAGGTGGCCCCGCAGGTCGGACAGCCCAGATGAGAAACGTACCGCATTTGGGAAATGAACCTTCCTGATCGTTCCGGTTTGAGAGTCGCGAAACGGGGCGAGCCAAAGTCCGGGCTCGACTCAGACACGTTGAGACGCCAGCCCGAGGAGCGTCCCTCCCTATTGATCGTAGCTGATCCGCCCGGCCATCGCACCTCTGGAGATTTGGGCGGCCGTCTCGAAAAACATCGGGCTGGTATCGAATAACGGCGCGGCGGGCGACGTTTAGATAGGTGTCACGACGACGACGCGAGGGAGGCCCTCACAAGGTTAACCGGCGCGGTAGACTCTGGATGAATCCATTTGCGGCTAACCGACTTTCCTCAATAACGACCCCGCGCGGTGCTCGTTCCCTCGGTGACTCAGTCCTCAATCCGAAAGGTAGTTTAACCATGCGACCGTTGTTCCGTGGCTTATTCGTTCCCGCCGCGCTGGCAGGGGGCCTGATGCTACCCTCTCTCTCGGCCCGGGCTCAGTCCGGCTCGACCCCGACTCCAGAAACCCCGGCACCTACCAAGGTTAAGGCCGAACCCAAGGTCGAGTCGATCGACCTGCTCGACGGCATGCGCAGCGGCGCACTGGCCGTCGACGCTGTCGGCACCGGCGACGGCAAGATGTCGGTCAAAGTCACGAATAATTCGGGCCGTCCGTTGCGAGTCGTCCTGCCCACCTCGTTGGTCGCCGAAGGGGCGGTCGGTCAGTTCGGCGGTATGGGCGGCGGCGGTATGGGCGGCGGTGGCATGGGTGGCGGCATGATGGGAGGCATGGGTGGCGGCGGCATGGGCGGTATGGGTGGCGGCATGGGCGGCGGTGGCATGGGCGGCGGCGGCATGGGCGGTATGGGCGGCGGTGGCATGGGTGGCGGCGGCATGAGTGGCGGCGGCGGCACCATGCCCGCCATGATGGGCATGATGATGCTCGGAAAACTGATCATGACCCTGGTCGAACCTGATAGCTGGAACTACGCATCGCTCTACTCCAGCATGGGCGGTATGGGTGGCGGCATGGGCGGCGGTATGGGCGGTGGTATGGGTGGCGGTATGGGCGGCGGTATGGGCGGTGGTATGATGGGCGGCATGGGTGGCATGATGCGGTCGGTACCGCCAACCGGGCAGCCGTTCGCCACCTTACAACCCAATCAAACCAGGAGTCTGCCCACGGCCGTTGTCAGTCTGAATCCACCTGTGATGAAGGACCGGGTCTTGGTCCCGGACAAAGGGGAACGCCTCAAACTCGGCGACATCACTCAATTGACTGACAATCCCCAGTTGCAGACAGCCCTACGACGCCTGGCCGCCGAGAAAGCTCCGCCGTCAACCGCGCAACTGGTGATGTGGCGGCTGGCCGGCCTGGACTGGACGACGATCGCCAAGCTGTCTCGGAAGTGGTCCAATGCCAGTGAACTGGCCCTGGCCAAGGCGTTTG
>JBDTIR010000140.1:0-2377 GCA_039936275.1 Isosphaeraceae bacterium
ATCCCAGGCCCACGAGCTGATTCGCTGCAATGGCGAGTCCTCGATTTTGTCGGCGAGAGCCAACTGATAAAGCGCCGAGGCGATCTGGTAGGCACGACTCGGGTCGCCTTTCAATTTCGCGTCGACCAGCGTCACCAAGAGCCGTTCCACTCGGGGCCTGTCCGGAGCCCCAGGGTATTGCCGCAGGAGGCTCGCCACGTCTTGGGGGTAGCGGTCATGCGATAGGGAGACCTCGCAAAGGATTCCGGGTGGCGAATTATCTCGAAGGAGTTGGGCATCAGACCACGCAATGACCTCTTCGACGTCGCAGGCGCCGATCTCCAAACCCTCCGCAAGAGCCTCGGCTTCGTCTCGAAGTTGCGACATGGCGGATGCTCTTTGCTGCCTGATAATCGTTGAGCGACTCGGACATCCATGATGCCCGAGCCACACCGGAAATTAAGGATTCGCCGGGCTCTCCGAGTCTTTGTTCAGGAATCCACGGCCTTGGAGCCAGGTTTCGCAGAGGCCGGGCCAGGCGTGGAAAGCGGGGTTGGGGGGGATGTTGTGGGCCTTCCAGCCGGTGCCGAGGCCGAGGCCGTGCTGGCCGTGCTCGAAGAGGTGGAACTCGACCGGCACGCCGGCCTTGCGGAGGGCGAGCACGAACAGGATGCTGTTCTCGGCGGGAACCCCTTTGTCTTCGTTGGTGTGGGCGAGGAACGTGGGCGGGGTGGTCTTGGTGACCTGACGCTCGTTGGAGAGGTTCTCGACCAGGTCCTTGGGCGGCTTCTCGCCGAGCAGGTTGCGCAGGGAGCCGGTGTGACCGTAGGGGGTTCCGAGGGCGACAACCGGGTAGACGAGAATGGCGAGGTCCGGGCGGGAATTCTGGCGGTCGATCGGGTCAGGGGCGTCCCCCTGGCCGGCGTCGAAGTGGGTCGCGGCGGTCGAGGCGAGGTGGCCGCCGGCCGAGAACCCAAGGATGGCCACTCGCTTGGGATCGAGCTTCCATTCCTCGGCGCGAGCGCGCACGGTACGGAGAGCGCGCTGAGCGTCCTGAAGCATAACCGGATGATGATACTTCGGCCCGAGCCGGTATTTGAGCATCACGGCCGTGACGCCGATCGAGTTGAGCCAGTCGGCGACGTCTTTCCCTTCGTGCTCGGTGGCAAGGAAGCCGTAGCCCCCTCCCGGGCAGACGACCACCGAGGCGCCATTGGCCTTGGCCGGGTCGGGCCGAAAGACGGTGATCGTGGGGACGTCACCAGGGTTGTTGGCGTTGCCGGCGTCCTTGCCAAGGGCCCCGGGCGCGCCATCGGGCCAGAGGGGATAGGTCTTCGGACTTTCATCAGCCTGAATCGCAGGGACGATCAAGAGCAAGCCGAACAGGGTGGAGAGCGTGGTCCGCATCGTTGAATCATCCTGGTTGTGGGTCGGGCGTTCGCTGCCGCGCCCCCGAGTTTTGGCAGAGGCGCGGCCGGAACCAACGAGTGTCGCGGGCGCGGGGCGTCGTGTCAAATCCTTGGTCGAACGACCCGGGAGGATTGCAACGTCTCGATGTAGGGCGGCCGTCTCGGACGCATTCTTAAATCCAGATGCGGCCGGGACGGCCGCCCTACATTCAGAAGATTACGGCCGGGACGGCCGCCCTACATTCAGAAGATCGCGGCCGGGACGGCCGCCTTACATCAAAGACGCGGGGGGGACGCCCGACCTACACCGAGAATTTTGGACGTTGAAATCACAATTTTATTATGATCTTATGTTAATGTCATTGACTCCTGCGGATGGTCCGGTTCCAGGGCCGTTCCCGGATCGAACCAAGGGGAAATGGCGGGGAGGACGACGAGCTTCAGGAACATGCTGGTCATCAAGCCGCCGATGACGACAGTGGCCAGGGGGCGCTGGACCTCCGCACCTGCACCTTGGGAAAAGGCCATCGGCACGAAGCCGAGGCTGGCGACAAGGCCGGTCATCAGGATCGGCCGGAACCGATCCATGGACGCTTCGGCGACGGCCGCGCGGACGTCCACCCCCTTGGCGATGAGCTGGCGGATCGCGGCGACCAGGACCAAGGCCGTCGAGCACCGCGACGCCAGACAGGGCGATGATCCCCACGCCCGCCGAGATGCTGAAGTTCAAACCTCGGACCCAGAGGACCAGCACGCCGCCGACGGCCCCTAGGGGGACCGCAAGAAAGATCAAGAGCCCCAGGCGGAAGGAGCCGAAACTGGCGTAGAGCCAGAGGTAAATCATCACCAGGGCGACCGGCACGACGAGCATCAAGCGCTTCGTGGCCGATTGCAGATTCTCGAAGGTGCCGCCCCATTCCAGGGTGTACCCTTTGGGCAAAAGGACGTCGGCCTCGACCCGCTCGCGCCTCGGCGACGAAGCCGGCAAG
>JBDTIR010000141.1:0-16265 GCA_039936275.1 Isosphaeraceae bacterium
TCGACCACAATCTCGGCCAATATACCCGGGCGGAATCGCTCAGCCCCGGCCAGTTCGTTCCGCTGGTCATCGACGGCCGAGAGGTCGGCCGGATCTCGGTGGACGACATCTTGCCGGCATAGGTTCCATCGTCATCACAGAACGCGAACTGTATACCCATCAACCGAATGTTCATCGGATTCGGATGAACGATCCGATTCAGAATAAATCTTATCATTGTGGGATTCTCCATGTCACGCCCTGACGGCCGCGCTCCTGACCAACTTCGTCCCGTCTCGATCGAGCGGGGTTATCTGCGGACCTGCCCGGGAAGCGTGCGTTATCGATGCGGGGGGACGACGGTCCTGGTCACGGCGCAGGTGGCCGACGACGTGCCGCCGTTCCTGGTGGGCAAGGGAACGGGCTGGCTCACGGCCGAATACAATATGCTTCCGGGCAGCACGCCGACCCGCAAACGGCGAGGGCCGGACGGCCGTGCCACCGAGATTCAGCGCCTGATCGGCCGGAGCCTGCGGGCGGTCGTGGATTTCTCCGCCCTTGGCCCCTGGTCGATCCATGTGGACGCCGACGTCATGGAGGCCGACGGCGGCACGCGCACGGCTGCGATCACCGCCGGTTTCATTGCCGTGGTTGACGCCTTGCGAACCAAGTTTGGCGAAGGAAGCCGGGTGATGCTGATCGAATCGGTCGCTGCGGTGAGTGTGGGCATGGTCGACGGCAACTCCGTGCTCGACCTCGATTACGCTGAGGACTCGACGGCCGATGTGGACCTGAACGTCGTCACGCTCGGTTCCGGCGGCCTGGTCGAGGTCCAGGGGACTGGTGAGCGCGGAACGTTCACGAAACCGGAGTTGATTGCCCTGCTCGACCTGGCCCGGGTCGGCATTGACCAGTTGACCAAGCTCCAGCAAACCACCCTCGGCGGCGACTGGCCTCACACTGATCCTGAATGGGAGCCGACGGTCCTGGGGTGAGGGCGACCGAACCCTTGGCCATCTGTCGTTCGATCACCGAGGCGATCGGGAGTCAAGATCAGCTCCCGACCCATTTTCCCCTCGGTCTCAACCCAGCTTGATACACCGTTCAACATCCCGCAATGCCCGACGAGCCGCGAGATATTCGGAGTCGAGGCGGATCGCCTCGCGGAAACTATGGTGTGGCCTGGCGCCCCCGAACGAAGCCACCAGCCATTTTGGCAGGCTTCTGACGACGGTGAGAAATCGACCCATCAGATTGATTGGGGTAATCTTCAACCGAAGACCCGCGACAGATGGCCTCTGGCGTGATATCATAGCGTAATCGCTCTGGCTGGATTCAATGCAGGAAGTCCGTCAGATCGAGAGCAGAGTCAACGCAACGAGATTGGATCACGCACAATGGACCGGCTTTGGGCTCCTTGGCGGGCGCAGTATGTACGCGAAGGGTCGGCGACCGAGGGCGACCCGGGTTGTTTTCTCTGTCGAGGCTTGAGCGGGACTGACGACCGGGAGGCGCTGCTGGTCTGGCGACGACCGGCGTCGGCCGTCTTCCTGAACCGCTTCCCGTACAACAACGGGCATTTGCTGGTGACCCCCCTGGTGCACAAAGGGTCGCTAGCCGAGCTTCAAGGGGCGGAACTGACCGAGCCGGTCGAGACGGTGGCCCGGTTGGTCACGGTACTTGACCGGATGCTCCGGCCGCAAGGTTATAATATCGGCCTGAACCTGGGCAAGTCGGCCGGAGCAGGCTTGCCAGGGCACCTGCACTGGCACATCGTGCCCCGATGGGACGGCGACACGAACTTCATGCCCGTGCTGGGTCAGACCAAGGTGATTGTCGAAAGCCTCCTGGAGTTTTACGATCGGCTCGTGGCGGAATTGACGTCCGAAGCGTAAGATGGCCAAAGATACATACCCCGTGCCGCATTCCGCCCGAACGATCCCGCGGACGGCGAGTAGGCATGTGCCCGACGCCCCGTGGAGTAAGTCATCCATGCTTCTGTCTACAATCCGTGCTGTGTTTATCCTGGTCATGGCCGGCCTGGCCGCCCGCATGGCCACGCTCTCTGGCGCTACTGGCCAGCTTAATCCGGCCGTGATCTTCCTCGGCACGATGGCGGCGGCGATCGTCGTCGTAGTCGTCGACCTGATGACGCCACGCAAGCGGATTCAGACCATCTCGGCGATCTATCTCGGCCTCATCGTCGGCCTGATGTTAAGTAATTTGCTCCAGACGGCCATCGAGCCGACCTTGAAACTGCTGGAGCGCCCCGCCTTCTCCGGCGATATGTCTCAGGCGATCGTCGGCCTCCTGACCCTCGTGATCTGCTATATTTGCGTCAGTACGCTGCTCCAGACCAAGGACGATTTCCGGTTCATCATTCCTTACATGGAATTCTCCAAGGAAGTGAAAGGGGCGCGCCCGTTGGTGCTTGACACCTCGGTGATCATTGACGGACGGATCGCCGACGTGGCCGATGCGAAGGTGCTCGACCAGCCGATGGTCGTCCCCAGATTCGTGCTTCAAGAGTTACAAGGGGTCGCCGACAGCTCCGACAAGCTCAAGCGCAACCGAGGCCGTCGCGGCCTGGACATCCTCAACCGGCTCCAGAAGTCTCCCGGGGTTGAAATCCGAATCCACGACGCCGAGATCCCCGAATTGCAAGGCATCCGTGAGGTCGATCAGCGCCTGGTCATCCTGGCCAAGCACCTGGGAGGCAAGGTGGTCACCAATGACTACAACCTGAACAAGGTCGCCCGGCTCCAGGGGGTCGAGGTCTTGAACCTGAATGACTTGGCCAACGCGCTCAAGCCGATCGTGCTGCCTGGCGAAAGTTTGACGGTCAAGCTGATCAAGCGAGGCGAGGAACCCGGCCAAGGAATTGGCTATCTCGACGACGGCACAATGGTCGTCACCGAGCAAGGAGCGCATCATCTCGGTGAGATGGCCCGGCTGACCGTCACGAGCGTCTTGCAGACCAGCGCCGGACGGATGATCTTCGGCAGGCTTGACGGCGTGGTCCACATGCGAGCAGGCGCAGGCGGCCCACCTCCGGAGAACATCAACCGTCCGGGGATTTGAAGACCAAAGGAGCTCAAGCGCCCCCGATGAATCCATGAGCTGAGTCGGCCTCGACCAGCCCTCGTGTCTGACTTTGGCCGCCGTAAGAGGTCTGGCGCCAGTTGAGAAACGAGGGTCTAATCGCACCCTGTGCAAGTCACCAGCTCGTCTCCTTTGAGAGCGGAGCCGGTAGGCTTCGGAATCCGCGGGGCACCAAACGGATCGACATACGTTTCAGCCAAATGGGCGTTTACAATAGGTACAAGCGCTCATGCGAATGTCTTGATTCAGGTTGATCTCGGGCGATTATTGCTCAACCCTGGTGCCGAGCGAGTCGATACCAATGGTGGCCACCGCGACGACCGGCCGTCTTTTCGAACGACAACACCCGGGATTGGCGCACCATCGAGCTGGGTTCCCGTCCGGATCAACGATAGCAAACGGGGCCGACCGCTGGACCTTTGGGTTCAGCGGCCGGCCCTCGATGCGTCTCGACTGATTGGCGTTTTGAGGCGTGGCGGCTCAGGCTCAGGCTTATTTTCTGAGCGACTCGGCCGACTTCAGGTCTTCCTTTGAGACACCGGGCGCCGGGCCGACTCTTCGACGGCCGGGGGCGTCTTGCACGACGTCGTCCCGCCTGGGCATGGCGGCGTCGGGGTTGGACATCAGCTTGACCTCGGGGTCGATCCGGGTGCCTGGCTCTGGCTGTTCGTCATGAGCGACGGTGTTGGTCCGACCGGTCAGGACGTTGTCGATCTTGGCGGTGCGGAGCAGGTCCTCATAAACCTCGCGCATCCTGTCGTTGAGCTTGGCCTCGAAGATCGCCGAGCGCATCTGCTCGTCCAACTCCTTGGTCTTGTTGTACTGATGGGCGGGAAGCAGACTGACGCGCTGCAGGATTGCATAAGAGGAGGTGCTAACCTGGATCGGGCCGGTGAAGTCGCCGTCCTTGGGGGTGTACTTCTTGGCCTCTTCCTTGTTGACTGACGTCGTGCCGTCGGGCAACTTGATCTTGATCCCGTCGGGCAGGTCAACCAGTTGCTGGAACACGGCGTCGGAGACGGTGACGGGCGCGGCGTGGCGCGAGATCGGCTCGGCGAGCATGCCGCCGAGTGACCGGGTGGCCTGATCGATCGAGCGGCGGTCGTTCTGGGCGAGCCACTCAAACTTCGAGGTGTCCTTGCGGAGCTCTTCCCAGATCCCCTTGGCGTCTTCGAGTGAGCCGGTCATGATGATCCGGCAGCGGATCTTCTGGCCAAACTGGGCTTCGTAGCCTTTCGCGATGTCGTCGGGGGTCACTTGAACCCCGGGCGAGGCCAGTTTGCGCAGGGCCAGGGCCGGATAGATGATCTCGCGGGCGTACTGCGCCGGGCTGATCTTCCGTTCTTTCTGAAGGGTGCGCAGCCAGTTCTCACGGGTCATGCCGGCGAGGGTGCGGGCGACGCGGTCGATCTCGGCGTCAACCTCGGCCGCCTTGACGGTCATTCCGTGTTGCTTGACCGCCTGTTCGACAATCTTGCGGCCGATCATGGCCTCAAGGATCTCTTCGCCCTTGGCCGAGACGCACTCGTTGGCCAGTTGCTGGCGGGTGATGACCTCGCCGTTGATGGTGGCGACCGCCGAGTTCGGGCTGACCGGCAGGGCGGTCGCCTTCAAGGTGGGCTGGTTCGCCGTGTCCGCTTTACCCGCCTGAGGCAACCCTGCTTTCGGGGCCGAGCGACCCGTCGTCTGGGCCTGAGAAAGAGTCACTACACCGCCAACCAGACCGAAGGCCGCCGAGGCCACCACGACCCGCTTGAACTTCCCAACGCGATCCCTGGCGATCATGGGCGATTCTCCTCCTTGTGAGCCCGCGAGCGCCGGGCAAAATATTCCTTCAAGTCCCGACGCCATTCGGCCGAGACTCTAGGCGCTCGTCCAGAATCGGTCAACGGCAATCTTTTCGCCAGTTCTGACCGTGGTACGATAGGCCGATCCGTGCCTTCTGATTTTGACGCCGATGGACATTCACAAATGACGACGCTTCGAAGACGGCTGCCCCTCTCGATCCTCTTACTTTGCCTGACCCAAGCCGCCCCAGCCCGGGGACAGGTCTTTCAGCGGCATGTGGTGGTTGCCCAGGAAGGGCATGCCGCCGACATTGGCCGTGACGCTCTTCTGGCCGGGGGCAACGCGATCGACGCGGCTGTGGCCACGGCCTTCGCCCTGGCCGTCACGCACCCGGCGGCCGGCAACCTCGGCGGCGGCGGCTTCATCGTGGCCTTCCTGGCCGACTCTGGCACGGTCGTCACGTTCGACTTCCGCGAGACCGCCCCCCTGGCGGCGACCGAGCGAATGTACCTCGGACCCGACGGCAAGCTCGTCCCCCATCACCGCGCCGGGGCCAGGGCGGCGGGAGTTCCGGGAACCGTGCGAGGGCTCGGCCTGGCCCATAAACGTCACGGTCATCGCCCTTGGGAAGAACTGGTTCGACCAGCCGCCAGACTGGCCAGCGAGGGGTTCACGATCTCGGAAACTCTCGCCCGGAGCCTCAACGCTCAGCTCTTTGACAAGGCCGAGCGACCCGGGGTTCCCGAAGACCTCGGCCCGCAAGCCAACCGGCTGGGCGACTTCCCGTCGAGCGTCGCCGCGTTCCGACGTCCTGACGGCCGCCCCTGGAAGGCCGGCGACCACTTCACCCAGCCAGACCTGGCCAGGACCCTGGAACGCATCGCCGAGAACGGCCCCGATGAGTTCTACACCGGCAAGACCGCCGACCTGATCGTGGCTTACATGAACGCCAACAAAGGGTTGATCTCCAAGGCCGACCTGTCCGCCTATCAGGCCAAGGCCAGACCCCCTTTGCATACGACCTTCCGAGGGTTCGACGTCTACGGCATGGGCCCGCCGTCTTCGGGCGGGGTCGTGGTGCTGGGGGCGTTGAACATCCTCGAACGGTTCGACCTTCGCGCCGACGGCCCGCAATCACCCGGGACCTTGCATCGCGTAGCCGAGGCCCTGCGTCGCGGGTTCTTCATCAGGGCCTCGAAGCTGGCCGATCCCGACGTTGTGCCGATCGACGCGGCCAAGCTCGTCTCAAAGCCCTTCGCCGATGACCTGGCCCGTTCGATCACCGATCGGGCGACGCCAAGCGCGAGCCTGGCCCCATTTCCGATCGAAGGGGCTGAAGGGGCCGACACCACCCACTTCTCAACGATCGACGGCCAAGGCAACGCGGTGGCGATGACCTACACTCTGGAAGAAGGCTACGGGTCCAAGGCGACGGTGGCCGGCGCAGGGTTCTTGCTGAACAACGAGATGGGCGACTTCAACCTGATCCCCGGTCGCACCGATGCAGGCGGCCAGATCGGTACGACGCCGAACCTGATCGCCCCCGGCAAGCGGATGCTCAGCTCGCAGTCGCCAACCCTGGCGCTCAAGGACGGCAAGGTCCGGCTGGTGACTGGCTCGCCAGGCGGGCGGACGATCCCCAGCACGACGCTCTGGGTGGTGCTCAACGTCCTGGAATTCGGCCTGGCCCCGCGCGCCGCTGTGGACGCCCCTCGGACGCACCACCCCTGGTTCCCCGACGCTTTGGTTCTCGAAGGGTCAAGTTGGCCCGAAGCCACTCGTGTTGACTTGAAACAACGCGGACACCGCCTGCGAAGCGTGGCCATCCAGGGAGACGCCCACACGATCGTAGTCGATCCGGCGACCGGAGAGCGTCACGGCGTGCCTGACCGCCGCCGGGAAACCTCGAAAGCCTCCGGAGATTAGGGCATGAACAGTCCGATCGCGTGGGTTCATCCCTGGGCGAGACATGCCAAAGTTCTCGCAAAGGTGACGTTCTGTGGACGATCGGAGGCGCCTGGAAGGCAAGGATGACACGTTGGTAAGGCCGGGTCGGTCATTGGAAACATCAGAGTTGAGGCGGGCGGGGCGCTCAAAATGGGGTATTAGACGGTGAAAATCAGGTCAAATCCTGAAAAAATGGGGAAATCGAGGCCCAACGGCTGGAAAACGCTGATTTTTCCTGTATGTTTCTGACATTCTCGTCGATGAGGTTGTGCAAGAGCCTCGGCCAACGCTTCCAGTGGGGGAGCGAGGCTGATTGGGGTTCGCTTGAGGGATGCAACCTCAAGAACGAGGAAGATGGGACGAACCAATGGCCAAGAAAGCCGCACCGAAAGCCGCCGACACGAAGGCCGCCAAGACCAAGGGCGCGACCGCCAAGGCGGGAGGCAACGGAGCCGACAAGGCGGCCGTCCGCCCCAAGGCCGCGACCAAGGGAGAAGTTTACGGCCAGATCGCCGAGAAGACCGGGCTGACCAAGAAAGACGTCGCCGCCGTTTTCGACGCGATGGGCGATCTGATCACCAAGGAACTGGGCAAGAAAGGCCCCGGACTGTTCGTGATTCCCGGCCTGCTCAAACTCAAGGTGGCGCGCAAGGCGGCCACCAAGGAAAAGCAAGTGCCCAGCCCGTTCAAACCGGGCGAGATGATGACCGTCAAGGCCAAGCCGGCGCGGAACGTCGTCAAGGCGCTACCGCTGAAGGGCTTGAAAGACGCGGTCTGAGCTGGCCTCGCGCCGTGCCTTTTTGGAACCCAAACGGTCGGGGGGACGCTCGGGTCGCTCACCGCGGTCCGTACGCCCCTCCGGTCGTTCCTTCAAACGCAGAGCCTTCACCCCAAAGGATGTTCCACGAGGTTCAAACCAGCCAATGCCCAACACCAAGACGACAGGCCCTGGCTATCAGGTGCGCCGGCTGGCTGAGGCACCGACGGTCCCCTGCCCTTGCGGTCAGAGCACCCGGCTCTTGACCATCGCCGACGGCCCCCTTGCCAATTTTCACATCACCTTCATCACCGACTCGGCGAAGCATTACCACAAAGAATGCACCGAGCTCTACTACGTCCTTGAGGGGACCGGCACTCTGGAGCTGAACGACGACGTCGTCAATGTCGAACCAGGCACGCTCGTCGTGATCGAACCCTACACCGCCCATCGTCTGCGCAGCGAACGCGGGGTCCGCACCATCGTGCTCGGCATGCCCGCGTGTCGCCACGACGACGAGTTCTTCGTGGCTGATTGAGTTGGGAAGGTCGGTCAGGATATCGAAGCAACCCTCCAGAATCGAAATCGAGAGCGACATTCCATATTCCACCTCTTTGAGAAAAGATCTCTTCCCTGGAATACGCGAATCGCCTAGGATGAATGACTGGATCTTGTTGCCGATGATCGTTTTGCGAAAACTCGATTTTATCCGGTGAACCGATCGTGCGATCACACGGATTGTCCCTCCAAATCTTGACGCTGGTTCTCGCCGCGCTGCTCGCCTGGCCGTGGGATACGGTGGTGGCGGCCTTGAACAATCCGGCCGAGCCGCTCGAGTCGCCCGGCTGCCAGTCCGTGCTCTTGGTGCGTCCCCGTCGGGAGTCAGGCAAGCCCCAACGAGCCAGAGCGCAGACGCAGACAACAAGCTTTGATTTCGACGACTACATTGACGGCGACGGCAGCACCGGCAACGGCTGGCGGCTGGACCGAGTCGATGTCGGCTCGTTGTCGTTCGAAGACCTGAACCGACGGGCTGCAGCTCCCTTGACGGCCAGGATCATCCTGCTCCGCGCCTGCCCAGACCTTTCGCCGAAGCTCTGTCTGCGCTGCTAGATCGGTATCCCCCCCTTTCTACCCCAGTTCCTCGGGGTCATCCTCAAAATTAATCCCTGTGCCCATGGTCTCGGACTCGTTCTCCGAGACGTGGTCGGACGCCCTCCTCTCCCATTCGATCGAGGTCTGTTTTCCCATGGTTCGCGCGATTATCGCGTGGAGCCTGCACAACCGCTTGATCGTGATCCTGGGCATTCTGGGACTGATCGGCGTCGGCATGCACTCCGCGCTCAATCTCAACGTCGAGGCGTATCCCGACCCGACCCCACCGTTGGTCGAGGTCATCACCCAGAACCCGGGGGCGAGCCCCGAGGAAATGGAACGCCTGATCGGCATCCCCCTGGAAACAGCCTTGAACGGAATGCCAGGTCTGGAAGATATCCGCAGCACGTCCATCGCCGGCCTGAACGACATCAAGTGCCAGTTTGCTTATGGCACCGACTACAGCGCCGCCCGCCAGGAAGTGATCAACCGGATCGCCATGGTGGACAACCTGCCGCCGGGAGTGAAGCCCGGGCTCTCACCTTGGAGCCCGACCGGCGAGATCGTCCGCTATGTGCTGGAGGGGCCCGGGTACACGCCCAACCAGCTCAAGGCAGTGCAAGACTGGGTCATCAACCGCGCCTTGAAGCAGGTCCAAGGCGTGATCGACGTGACCGGCTACGGCGGCACGATCAAGCAGTACCAGGTGTTGATCGACACGGCTTTGCTGCGGCAATACAACGTGACGCTTCAACAGGTTTCCGACGCGATCCAGAAGTCCAACGCCAACGTGGGCGGCGACCTGCTGACCCTGGGCAGCCAGACCCATAACGTCCGTGCGCTCGGCCTGTTAGGCGAAGGAATCGACCCACTCGATCCGGCCAACATTGACCGCTATGCCGTGATCGAGGCGGAGAAGCTCGACGACATCGCCGACGTGGTCGTCGCGACCCATGACGGAACGCCGATTTACGTCCGTCAGATCGCCAAGGTCATCGCCAAGCACAAGCCCCGTCTCGGGATCGTCGGCCGCGATGAAAAAGGCGACGCGCGTCAGGCCAGCAAGGCGCTCGACGCCCTGGACAAGGCGGTGACGTCGGCCGGAAGCAGCGAGGCCGACCGGGTCGCGCTACAGCGTCCACTGTCTGAGGCACGCAAGCACCTCGAAGCTAAACAAGAGGCGAAGGGCCTTGAAGAACTCGATACGTTCCGCGACCGATTGGTCCTGGCCGCGATGCCGGACTCCGACCGGTCCGCGTTGACCAAGGGGCTCGAACCGCTCCACCGCGAATTTGAGCGACTGGCGCATCCCGGGCGGCTGTCAGAGAACGACGTTATCGAAGGCATCGTCTTGATGCGCAAATATGAGAAATCGTTGCCGACGGCCAACGCGGTTCAGGTCAAGATCGACGAGATTAACAGTGGGGACCTGCTGCCCAAGGGGATGAAGATCGTGCCGTTCAACCGGCGCACCGATCTGGTTCACGTCACCACGCATAACGTCTTGCACAACCTTCTGGTCGGTATGGGCCTGGTCGTGGTCATCCTGTTCGTCTTCCTTGGCGACCTGGCCAGCGCGGGCATCGTCGCGGCGGTGATTCCGTTGGCGCTCTTGTTCGCGGTCACGGTGCTTTACCTCCAAGGGAAATCGGCGAATCTGCTGTCCATCGGCGCGGTCGATTTCGGCATCATCGTGGACAGCTCGGTCATCATCGTCGAGGCGATTTACCGCCACATCACAGCACACGGCGCGGATCGCACCCGCCCCTTGGTGGATCGGATCGCCGACGCTGCAAGTGGGGTCGGGCGACCACTCTTCTTCTCCACCATGATTATCGTATGCGCCTTTTTACCACTGTTCGTGATGACCGGCCCGGCCGGGGCCTTGTTCGGGCCGATGGCCAGCACGTATGCGTATTCGATCGCGGGGGCCTTGTTGGTGGCGGTGACCTTGGCGCCGGTGCTCTGCTCATTCTTGTTCCACAATAAGAAGGAGGAAAAGGAAACTCTGGTCGACCGGGCGTTGAAGTGGATCTTCTTGAGTGCGTTACGCGTCGCGCTGCGATTCCGGCCGATGGTTTTGGCGATCATGGCGGGGCTCATGGTCTACACCCTTACCCTGGTCGGCGGCCTGGGAGCCGAGTTCATGCCGGAACTGGAGGAAGGGAACCTCTGGATCAGGGCCTTGATGCCCCGCACCGTGAGTTTCGAGGAGGCGGCGCGGATGGCCCCCCGCCTGCGCGAAGTAATCGCGTCGGTTCCCGAGGTCCGCGGCGTGATGTCTCACGTCGGCCGTCCTGACGACGGCACCGACGTCACCAGCTTCTTCAATCTCGAATTCAACGTGCCGCTCAAGCCGATGGAAGAATGGCGTAAAGGGAAGACTCGGCACCAGATCGAGGACGAACTCAATGAGAAGTTTAAGGAATTCCCGGGCGTGAGCTTCAGCTTCTCGCAGTTGATCCGCGACAACGTCGAGGAAGCCCTTTCGGGCGTGAAGGGGGCCAACTCGGTCAAGCTTTTCGGCTCCGACCTGAAGACCCTGGAAGCCGTCGGACAGCGAGTGGCCAGCGTGCTGAAGTCTGTGCGTGGTATCGAGAGCGTCGGCGTGTTCCATATCGTCGGCCAACCGAACCTGGAGATCCGGATTAACCGCGACGCCTGCGCCCGCTACGGGGTCAACGTGGCTGATGTCGAGTCGGTCATTCAGGTGGCCATCGGCGGCCGGGCGTTCTCAGAAATGGTCGAAGGGGAGAAGCTGTACGACATCGTGCTCCGTCTCCCTCAGGACCTGCGCGACGACCCGACGGACATCGGCCGCATCCCGGTCGACACTCCCGGACGCGACGGCCAGGCGGGCGCGCGGATTCCCTTGTCGCAGCTTAGCACGATCGAGCCGCACTCCTCGGGCGCCTCGTACATCTATCGCGAGAACAACCATCGGTTCATCCCTATCAAGTTCAGCGTCCGTGGGCGCGACCTGGCTTCGGCCATTGAGGAGGCGCGGCGCAAGATCGATCATCCCGAGGACGGCAAGGCGATCTTGCCCACCGGCTACAATATCGAGTGGTCGGGGGAGTTCGCACAGATGCAGGAGGCCAACCAACACCTGTTAATGATGGTCCCCATCTCGGTCGTGCTGATCATGGCCCTGCTCTACACCATGTTTAATTCGATGAAAGACGCACTGATCATCATGGCCGGCGTTCTGACCGCCGCGATGGGTGGCGTCTGGGCCCTGCGGATGACCGGGACGACGTTTAGCATCTCCGCGGCGGTCGGGTTCATCTCGATCTTCGGCGTGGTGGTGCAGAACGGCGTTCTGCTGGTCTCCTACTTCAATCAGTTACGGCATGAGGGGGCCTCGGTCCGCGACTCGGTGATGCGAGGAGTCGAGCTGCGATTGCGACCGGTGCTCATGACCTCTTTGACGGCGATCCTCGGCCTGCTCCCAGCGGCGATGGCCACCTCGATCGGCTCGCAGGCGCAGAAACCCCTGGCAATCGTGCTCGTCGGCGGGATGACCACTGCGCTGCTCTTACCCCAGTTCCTCATCCCCGTGCTCTATTCCTACTTCCCCGCCCGAACCGGCCCCGAGGTCGAGCTCTGATGAGACCGCCACGCATAAACTGGAAGTATCCGATCGCCGCCCTGGTTGTCGGCGGCACCGTCGCATTCGTGACACTCAACAGTTGGGCCAACGCGCGCGTCAAGGGGGCCCTGGGCGAACTCACCGGCTCGCCAGGGCAAACCCGCGCTGTGCCCGACCACCAGACCACAGCCTCCTCTTCGCCAACCCGCCCCTGGGACGGACTGGTCCGCGTCGAGCCTTCGCAGCGTGAAGGGCTCGGTCTGGAGGTCGTTGAAGTCCATCCCCAGGAAGAGCCGATGGAGCTAGCCATCCACGGCTCGACCGATTATGTGCTCGATTCCTTGGCCCAGATCCGGCCCAAGTTCTTGATTCGCGTCGATAAGGTGGACGTCACGCTTGGCGAGCGCGTCGAGAAAGGGCAACCCTTGATCGAGGTCTCCAGCGCCGACCTGGCGCAGGCCAAAGGAGACTACGGCGAAAAGAAGTCGCAATGGGAACATGACAAGGCACAACTCACCCGGTCCGAAAAGCTGTTCCATCAAAAAGCAATGTCGGAGAAAGACTACTTCGACGACGTCAAGGACGAGCAAGTCAGTGGACGTGAATTCCAAAAGACCCACGACAAGCTCGTGATCGACTACGGCTTGAACGAGACTCAGCTTGACCACATCAAGGACCAGCCCGCCGAACTCCGTCCGAAGATGACAATTCGTTCACCAGTCAACGGCTACATCATCAAGCGCGACGTCGTGACCGACAACCTCTACGACATCGCCAGTGTTCTCCTGGTCATCTCCCCCCTGGACAAATTCTGGGTCTGGGGCAACGTCTATCCCAGCGACGCCGCCCTGGTGCGCAAAGGGCAGCCCTGGAAGGTCGATTGCTCGTTCCTGGGCGCCTGCATCTCCAGGACCGTGGAAGTCATCAGCCCGCAGGTCGATCCCGACACCAAGACGATCCGCATTCGCACCACGATCGACAACCAGGACGGTCAGGTCAAGGCGGACATGCTCGTCAGCGGGACCCTGGAAATCCCGCCCGATCCTGGCGCCACGGTGATTCCTCGGGTCGCCATGATCGTGGCCGATGGCGCAGATTATGTGTTTATCCAAAAAGAAGGGACAACCGACCAGTTCGAGCGGCGGACCATCCAGGTGGTCCGCGAGGCCCATGACCATGTCGTCGTTCGAGCGGGCTTGAAGCCTGGTGAGAAGGTCGTCGCCCGAGGCAGCCTGATCATGGCCCAGATGTACGAGGACGCCAGCACCGCCGAAACAGGTACCCCGCTGTATTGACACCGGCGACGGCCAAACGGGTGCGTTCCAAAATTCTCCAGAGCGGTTCTGGATCGGGAACGTGCCCGGGCTCGCCGTCCCTATAAGAGTACGAAACGGTCCTGCCTGGCTGATCCGTCCCTGACGGAGGGCGGCAAGGGTTTGACCCGGCCCGGCCGGGGATGTAGGATCGCCTCTAGTGGGCCCTCGATCGCACGGGGCCCCTTGTCCCGTTTGGCCCCGATCATTTCTTCACGAGGGGGTCCGATCATGCCGCTCTTCGAGGTCGAAACCACGTCGCATATCATGATCGCGTGCGTCGAAAATGAGGCGACTGCGCGCGAGTTCGCCCGGTCGAATTATCCCGACGAGGAAGTTCTCCGGATCAGCCATCGACCCCGAGACGCCTGGGTCATCTCCAAGAACCTCTTGGGCATCGTCGGCAGCGTCGACCCGAACACCAAGGCTCGCGACTGCCTGGCTCAAGCCCACGGCGACAAGCTGCACGCGATGCGGCTGTACATGCAACAAACCGGCTCGGACCTGGACGGCGCTCGCAAAGTGATCGAGTCCAACATGGCCCTGGGCTGGTAACGACCCAAAAGGCGAAACCCGGCCCGAACCGTTGTCGTCTCCTTGACCGGCGTCCCGCACCAACAGGACAGGCTCCGGACGGCGTGGAACGGGCTGGGTCGTATGCGCTGGAGATCAAGAGTTAAGTCAAGTTGTCTTGATGTGCCGATTGCTGCCGCCTTCCCGGTGAGAGCGGGGCCGGGTTCGTCATCAAACCACAAAAATGAGAAGGGCGCGGGAAGATCTATGCCCAAGGTCATCAGCTTGATCCTCGGCGGGGGGCGGGGCTCGCGCCTCTACCCCCTGACCAAGTCGCGCAGCAAGCCTGCCGTGCCGATCGCGGGCAAGTATCGCCTGATCGACATCCCGATCGCCAACTGTATCCACTCCGGCCTGACCCGGATCTTCGTCCTGACCCAGTTCAACTCGGTCAGCTTACATCGCCATATCTCTAGTACCTATATGTTTGACCCGTTCACCGCCGGGTTCGTCGAGATCCTGGCCGCGCAGCAGACGACGCACCACGAGACCTGGTATCAAGGGACGGCCGACGCCGTCAGGCGGAACATCCCTTATTTTTCCGAAGGGGACGCCGATCTGGTCCTGATCCTCTCCGGCGACCAGCTTTACCGGATGGACTTCCAGGAGATGATCCGCACCCATCTTGAGACCAAGGCCGAAGCGACGATCGCCGCCTTGCCCGTCGCCGAGAAGGAGGCGACGGCCTGCGGAATCATGATCATCGACAGCGAAGGCCGCGTGACCGACTTCTCTGAGAAACCCAAGACGCCCGAGGCCCTGGCCAAGGTGCGCACCGACCCGGATTGGCTCCAGAACCACGGGATCGAGGCCGCCGGCCGCCCCTATCTGGCCAGCATGGGCATCTACCTGTTCAACCGCTCGACCCTGGTCGAGCTGCTGGCCTCGACGACCGCGACCGACTTCGGCAAGGAACTCTTCCCCAGGGCGCTCACCAGCCACCGCGTGATGACCCACCTCTTTGACGGTTACTGGGAGGACATCGGCACGATCGGCGCGTTCCATCAGGTCCATCTCGACCTCTGCAAGGACGATCCGCCCTTCACGTTCGGTCGCGGCGAACGAACAATCTTCACACGTCCCCGATACCTTCCTTGCGCCCGAATTTCCGGCGCGACAATCAACCACAGCCTGATCGCCGACGGCTGCGTGATCGGCAAAGGCACCGTGATCGAAAACTCAGTCATCGGCGTCCGGTCGCAGATCGGCGAGAACGTCACGATCCGCAACTCCTACATCATGGGGATCGACTCGTACCAGTCGCCCAAACAGGTTGACTCCGACCAGAGGGCGAAACGACCGCAGATCGGGATCGGAGCCGGTACCCGGATCGAGAACGCCATCATTGACAAGAATCCCAGGATCGGCCGCGACGTCTCCATCCTCAATGAGACAGGAGTCGCTGAGTCCGAGGAACATCCTCACTACGTCATCCGTGACAAAGTCGTCGTGATCCCCAAATTCACGATCCTCCAGGACGGCACGGTCATCTGAGACCGATTCGGGCTGCGAGACCAAGATCGCGGCCCGGATTTCGGTTCCGAAGTTGCGTGTTGTCTTGAACTTCGGTACATTATTATCAGGTTCGGCAGACCGTTGCCGAGGCGTGAATCAAGGAAGGTCGAGCGAGGGCATTCCGGTGGCAACCGACACCCATGCTGACGACAAGATCGGCGGCTTCCGTTTCGTCCGCATCTTACATCAAGGGCAGAACTCGACCGTCATGGAGGTCGTCCAAGAGTCGACCAGCAAGCGGTTCGTCTTGAAACAACTCCTGCCCAAGAACGCCGAAGACAGCAAGGAGCGGAAGCTCTTCGAGTTCGAGGCCAACCTGGGGATGGAGTTCCGGCACCCGAACCTGATCCGGGTCCATGAGTATTTCAAGAACAAGAACGGCCCCTACTTCGTGATGGACTACTTCCCCTCCTCGACTCACCTGCGCATGGTCGTGGGCAAGCCAAGGGATCACGAATGGGTCCGTCCCAAGCTGCACTGGATCATCGAGCAGGCAGCGGCGGGCCTGATCTCGATGCACGAAAAAGGCTGGGTTCACCGCGACATCAAGCCGGAAAACATCATCATCAACAAGGTCGGGGAAACCAGGGTCATTGATTACGCC
>JBDTIR010000142.1:0-3573 GCA_039936275.1 Isosphaeraceae bacterium
GACCGTCCTGATGTCGGCCCCACCGACGTTGCATCCGCTGGCCGAGACTTCATGTTGGCGAAGCAGGTCCACAAACGCCTGCGCCGTCGCGTCGTCAGCTTTCTCAGTGACGACGGCCGACTCGGGGATGACCAGGCCGCCGAAATCATGGCCGCGTAGGGCCAGTTCCAGATGGTTGATGCCCGCGGCCCGGATGTTCTCGACCGCAGCGCGGACCCCGTCAGGACCATAGGCGTTGGTGAAGCAACTGAGAATGCGTTTCATGGCGGTCCTTCAGGTCTCCCGTTTTGAATTTTGTAAGGAAAATATGAGAGAAGATTGCATTGGAATCGAAACGAACGGGGCGACCCGCAACGATTCAAGGCCCCTTGGGTGAGGCGGGTTCATCGTCGGGAGCGTCGTCGAGCGCGACAGGCACATCGGCCAAGGGATCGACGATCCGCAAGGTGCGACGGCCGGAGAGGACGTCCATCAAGGCTCGGCCGCAGACCTCCCCGCGCCAGCCTTGGGCGAGGTCGGGGCGGCGATCTTCGGGCTCGCCCTGAACGTGCCAGCGCACCAGGTCTTTCAGGTCGGCGACGGTGCCGACCAGGCTGGCGGCAACCTGTTCGCGGGCGGAGCAGTGGTTCAAGGTCGCGGCCAGAAGACTGACGACCATCGACAGGCCGGGCCCCTCGTCGTGCCGCAATGAATGCTCGGGCAAGTCCTCAACGGCAACACGCTGGGCCTCGGTGATCACGTCGAGGATCTCACCGGCCTTGCTGGCCAGGTGATGGCGGTTGAAGTCGCGCAAGGCTTCCAGGTCACGTCGGCTCGACGGCTGGCGCTTGGCGATCCCGACCAAAAGGTCATCCTTGAGGACCGCGCGGAGCGGGCGGTTGGTGCGTCTGGCGTCGTCGCGTCGCCAATCGACCAGGCGGCGAGCGATTTCCAGGCCTCGACGGTTCAGGTGGTGCAAGCCCGGCAACCGCCGCCAGCGTGAATGATCGTCGCGGTGGCTGATCGACTCGACCAGGGCGTGGTATTCCTGGTCGGCCCAGGCAGTTCGCCCCAGCTTGGCGAGCCGATCGCCGAGTTGATCGGCCACGACCAGCAGATGGCGGACGTCGTCCAGGGCGTATCGAAGCTGCTCGGGGCTCAAAGGGCGTCGCCGCCAGTCGGTTCGGGTCTCGCCGGTGGAGACGGTCACTCCCAAGATTCGATCGACCAGATTGCCCAAGGACATCGGGTAGGGGTAGCCGACCATGCCCGCCGCGAGCTGCACATCCACGACCCGGTCGGGCAATCGGCCGGTCTGGAACCGATCAATCCGCAGGTCCTCGCCAGCGGCGTGCATAACAACCTCAATGGCAGGGTCGTTCACGACGTTCCAGAACGGCCGCATGTCACCCACGGCCATCGGGTCAATCACCGCCAGGCGATCGCGGGTGGCGACCTGGACCAGACAGAGGACCGGCTCGAAGGTGTCTTCGGAGACGAATTCGGTGTCAAAGGCGAACCGGGCCTCGGCGCGGAGATGGTCGGCCAGGGTGCGCAGCCCCTCGGGGTCGATGATCCAGGATTCGGGGGTCGGGTCGGTCATCGTCGTCGCGGCTCTCTCCAGTCTGTGTTCATTTGATCGAGATTATGAGGCTAAAGGCCAACGGCCGCAAGGGGTCGGACTCGACGTCGTCCCGAATGTTCCTTTGGAGTGCGGTTCTCTTTTGAGGCTTTGGACTGTCCGCCGGAAGCAACGGCCTCTAAGATAAAGGGGCGGTGTTGTCGAACGGGACGAAGGGATCGGCGCGGGGCGAAAATCCACCGGGAGAGTTTGCGTTGAAAGTGCTTGTCGTCGGCAAAGGAGGGCGGGAACACGCCCTCTGCTGGAAGCTGAAGCAGTCGCCCAAGGTCTCGGCCGTCTACTGCGCACCAGGGAACGCCGGAACGGCCCAGGAAGGGCAGAACGTCGCGATCGAGCCGGGTGACTTTCGCGCCTTGACCCAGTTCGCCCACCGTGAAGGAATCGGCCTGACGGTCATCGGTCCCGAAGAACCCCTGGTCAACGGCATCGTCGATTTCTTCCAGCGCGAGGGCTTGCGCGTTTTCGGCCCCCGCAAAGACGCGGCCGAACTCGAAGGGTCCAAGGTCTTCGCCAAGGAGTTGATGCGCCAGGCAGGCATCCCCACGGCTGATTACCGCCTCTTCCGGTCGGCCCCCGACGCCGAACATTACATCCTCTCGCGTGAAGTCTCGTTGATCCTCCGATCGCGAGGCCGATCCACGCTCCGCCATACCTTGATGTGCCGCACCGCCGTCGAGACGCTTGAAGCGATCGACCGGATCATGGACCCTCGCGAGATGCTCGCGCCCGGCGTGCAGGTCGAGATCGAGGAGCGCGGCCAGAAGCGCGTCTTCGACACTGCGGCCGAGGCCCGCGACCATGTGCTCGGCCGCCCCTTGGGCATGGTCCTCAAGGCAGACGGCCTGGCCGCCGGCAAGGGGGTCTATGTCTGCGACAACCTCCGCCAGGCCCTCGACGCGATCGAGCAAGTCATGGTCAGGCGGATCTACGGCAAGGCCGGCGACCGCCTGATTCTCGAAGAACGGCTTGACGGTCAGGAGGCGAGCATCCTCGCCCTGACCGACGGCCGTACGATTATCCCGTTGGAAACCAGCCAGGACCACAAGCGGGCGTTCGACCACGACGAAGGTCCGAACACCGGCGGCATGGGCGCATACTCGCCCGCTCCGGTGATTACTCCGGATTTGATGGATCAGATCGAGCGCGAGATCCTGGTGCCGGCCGTCCACGCGATGAAGCGCGCCCGCCGAGCGTTCCGAGGGGTGCTCTACGCCGGCCTGATGCTCACCAACCAGGGGCCGAAAGTCCTGGAGTTCAACGTTCGCTTCGGCGACCCTGAATGCCAGGCCGTCTTGATGCGGCTCAAGTCGGACCTGTTTGAGGCCCTCGACGCCGTGGCCGACGAACGGCTCGATCAGGTCTGCCTGGAGTGGGACCCCCGTCCCGCGATTACCGTGGTGATGGCCTCGGAAGGCTACCCGGGGCACTATGAACGCGGCCGGGTCATCAATAACCTGGAACAGGCTGCGCAGATGGACGACGTTAAGGTCTTCCACGCCGGCACCCTCCTCCGTGCCGACCCTGTCGCTGGCCGAGACAGCCGTGTTGTCACCGACGGCGGCCGAGTGCTCGGCGTCACCGCCCTGGGCTCAACCCTGGCCGACGCCCAGGACCGCGCCTATGAGGCCGTCCGCGCCATCCGCTTTAACGGAGCCATGTACCGCCGCGATATCGCCAGCCGAGCCTTGAACACCGCCCAATGAGCCGGCTTCGGTAGGTCGGCGCCGTTCGCTCTCAGCGTGATCCGGCCCCGGCCACCTCAATGCGGGCAACATCTAGGCCAGCCCGTTCGACGTCCTTGATCGCCGAGCCGATCGCATCTCCAAGCGACTCCGCCTCGCGACTAAAATCAAGGAAAATCGTCTCGCCCTCACTCCAGAGCGAAGCATCATCGCAACCTGTCTTGAGGAGTTCGCCCTGGAGTTCGTCCGTCAGGTCGGAAACACCTGAGA